>NZ_JAAGPP010000232.1:0-9807 GCF_017104975.1 Burkholderia sp. Ac-20344 | reverse complement strand
GTGCGGGCCGCCTTCGACTGGAAATCAGCGATGAACCAGTTTGCTATCCTGTTCGGCGAGCGATTCACGCAGGCGCGTGGATAACCTGTTGTTCAACCGCCTCGCCCACAAAAATGCGGACAGGTTCTGCGATCTCGGCGTGACAGCCAAACTTTATTTGGCATGCCTCTACATCTCCTTGAACTTTACAGTCATGATGAGCCTTCCGACCAAGCACGGAACTGACGTCTGAAGCAGCGTCCCACACAGTCACGATCTAGACTGTCGACCGCAACTGACGTGCCCGGGTTAGCACTACGTTGCGGGCTGTGCCCCGCAACACTAAGCCCACACCCCTCGGTCGCTGCCGATTCCCGACGCCCGCAACTGGCCAAAACGGAGAACTTCGCGCAGGCGCGTCCGGCCCGCTGGTAAGCTCGGACGGCCAAAGCAACTTTTCCCGGTCACATGAGCACGCAACCCGCAGCAGCACCTGCAACCGTCACTCCAATGATGCAGCAGTACCTGCACCGTACCTGACCCGCGCCGTCACGCGAAGTTACGCCAAGACCTACGTCCGCCCTTTTTGAACCCGGATACACCGCCCCTTCAACTTCCTCAAGCCGCTCACCGCATCACCGCCCAAGCATCCTGCCCGCCCCGCACGCTACCCGCCCGAACAAAATCCGAAACATTCAACGAAACCGTATCGGCCTTCGCCTTTGAACGCATCTTCCGCGCAACTGCCAGGATCGGGGCCAAGTGCTCGTAAAAGCATTCGAGCTGTCGCGCGTCTGACGCCAGTCGCTCAAGGTCGCACGCCTTCTCGAGAATCAACCGGGCAATATGAAAACGCTGAAGTCCGCGGCCGACGCGAATCTGAAACACGACGCCGTCGCTGCTATGCGGCACCCCCGCCCACACAAGCGAACTGCGATCCATAAAGCCTCCGAAAAATCCTAATCGTCACATCAATATGCCAGCCATCCCGGACATTGCATATTTGTATTTCAAAATTGTGGCGTTTCACACATTGGCATCTTCGCAAAACCCGAATATTGCGCCGCAGCAAAAGTATCCGTAAACTGAGTTCGAGAGTCCAACGCAGTTGCCCTGCAGTCGCCCGATGACGGGAGAGCACGCCATGACGACTTCTTCACCAGCCCTGAGCCAAGCGTCTCCTGTCCTCCACGTGTTCCAGCAAGATGGTGGCTGGCACTGGGGCATCACGGTTCCTCGTTCCACGGGATCCGGGTTCAAACTGATCGCATTCAGTACCGGTATCTTTTCCACTGAAGACACTGCCCAACGCGACGGCGATCAAGCGCTGGCCTCCGTCGTCGCAAGTGGCGTGCATTGAACCTGGCGGATCGAGCAATTGCACCGTCCTTGAGTTTTCACGACCAGATGCAATACGCCTGTCACGCTTCGATGCGAGACCACGTATCGCGCACGATGACGGGCTCCGTCACTTGTCTGACCTACCCGATCGTCGGTGTCGATCCAAGCCGGCCGTTCTCTGCCTACGGCCCCGGTCGGTAGGTACGTTGCAATCAGCCCCCGGCGTACGTCACTCGAGAAAAGCGCGGCGCAGGCAGCACATTCGCCGTACCGATTTACGCAAAGTGGGCAGATGCGTACAAGAAGGCGGGCGGTGGCAAGGTCAACGATCAAGGCATCGGCTCGTCAGGCGGCCTGAAGCAAATCAACGCGAAGACGGTCGATTTTGCCGGTTCGGATGCGCCGTTGAAGGATGACGAGCTCGCGACGAAAGGCCTGTTCCAGTTCCCGACGGTAGCCGGCGGCGTCGTACCCGTCGTCAACGTACCCGACGTGAAGGCCCGTGAACTGACGCTGTCGGGCCCGGTGCTCGGCGACATCTACCTCGGCAAGATCAAGAAGTGGAACGACCCGGCGATCGCCGCGCCGAACTCGACGGTGAAGCTGCCGGACGCGGACGTCGCCGTAGTTCGCCGCGCTGACGGCTCGGGCACGAGCTTCATCTGGACGAACTATCTGCCCAAGCAATGAAGGCAATGCCAATTTTTATCGCACTACAGCAGGTAAGGCTCGATGTTCGTCAGCGCACGAGCAACGTACTCGTCCTTCTCCCCGACCGGCGCAACGTAGTGCAGCGCGCTCCGCGCCGCCTCCTCGCCTTCCAGGCGCGCAATGATCCATGCGGCCAGATACTGCGAAGCAAAGCAGCCACCGGCCGTCGCGACGTTGCCTTGAGCGAAGAACGGCTGATTGAGGACTTCGACACCGGCCTCGACTACCCAGGGTTTGGTCGTGAGGTCCGTGCAGGCCGGAATGTCGTCGAGAAGGCCAAGCTTGGCCAGAACCAGCGTGCCCGAACATTGGGCACCAATGAGTTGCCGGGCAGGATCGAGATTCAACTGCGCCATCAGCGTCGCGTCGTTGACGACATCCCGGGTTTGAATGCCGCTCCCGACGATGACGGCATCCGCCGTGCATGCGTCCGCCAACGTTGACTGCGCCTGCACGGTCACGCCATTCATCGACGTGACGCAATGCTCCGGGCATGACAGCGTTACCCGCCAGTCGGGCTTCTTGATTCGATTGAGCACGCCAAGCGCGATGAGCGAGTCGAGTTCGTTGAAGCCCTGAAAGGTCAGAATAGCGATGTGCATGGGGTGCCCTGTCTGCGGTCTGTCGATGCATCTTGCCAGATCGCCGTGATGAACGGATTTGCTTGGCCGAAAACTTGATGGGCATTGCCGGGCGGCCCAATTAAAGCTGGGGCGTCCCCTTGCAAGCGGCACACCGAGCGCTGTGGGAAGAAACCGGTTTGGTCGGCGTCAATCTCACCTGCGCGATGCATTTTGGCGGCCTCTCAAAGCTGCATCACGTGTTCATTGGCGAACTCGCGATCGATCTGAAACCGCAAGCGCCCAATGAGATCGTCCGATGCAAGTTGCTCCGTCACGACGCCATCGCTACGCTGCAGGCATGTATTCCTACGAAGAAAACCATCGAGCTGGCCTATAGCAACGAGTGGTCCGCATAGACAAGATTCATCTCGCCATTCAGGGTCACGTGGCTATACTTCCGCGTGCAAACTTCCGAACGTTGCCCATTCGCAGCGAGGCGAACATGACCAACGCGTACACGTACCGCGGATATACGATCGACGTTCGCTGCGAACACAAAGTCAACGCAGCCGGTATCGACATCGCGATTGACGATGCTTCGGCAGGGTTCGTCGCTGTTGTCCAGATTCACGCAACGAACGCGCCTTCGTTCTTCCTGGCGCCGATTCGCCTGGCTGACGACCACGGCAAGCTGTTCGTCGATAGTCTCGACGCTTTGCGAGCCGGTCGCTCTGCAGGCGAAATTATCGTTGACGACCTTCTGGTTGATAGCTGCGGCGACCGTTCCACCGGTCAGCGATGACGGTTCCGGTGAAGTTCGTGGATTGCGTACACAACGAGAAAAATCCCAATTATCGTTACGCCGGACGCAACGAAATCATTCAGCGTGCCCGTGCTGTGCAGAAGCTGGGGAAACAGCCCCATGCTCGATCCGACGATGGCCAGAATCAGACCGGCGGCGATGCCCCATGCCGGCCCGGATTTATCGTAGCTTTCATTTCTCATATCACGCCCGCCCGATGTTGTTTTCCCCGAGGCATTTCCAATATAGCTGATCAATATTGAAACATCGGCGACGTTGCCTTGACGAACGTGCTCTACACGCGAAAAGCCCCGCCTTCTGTGAAATAGTGAGAACCGGCGAGCCGATACGGACGCCACCGGCGCGCGGCGGGTACAAGAAGATTATCGGCATTCTCGTGATGAACCTGAGATCCATACTCACGACAATGCGTTGGCCTGGGTGCCCCGCCGACACGCCCGCAAACGTCACCCCGAAGACGCGGCAGTCACTGCGCCTTGTCCGACGACGATCCACGCGGAAAGCTACGCCAGGACCTACGCTCAACCGGTTCGGAACCGGTCGTGGAGCCCCGTGCAGACTGTCGGCACAGATGCGGATTCAACCCGTCATGCAGCACACTCGAGGCTGCCTGGGCGTCCCGAACCGCCAGCCATGCGCGATGGCTGGCGTGACTTCCCCCCACGCATCAAGGCTGGCGCTTGCCACCGCCACCAGCGGGTTTGCCGGCCGGCTTGCGCGCTCCCGCAGCCGGCTTGCCGGCGGATTTGCCGCGTGGCTTCTGCACGCTGAATGGACTACCGCTGGACAAGCTCTTGCCCTTCCCCGCGGCCCCGGCGCGCGGCGCCGCAGCCTTGCGCTTGTTCTCGCCACTTTGCGGGCGCGGCTTTTTGCCCGGCACCGGCACGGCACCCGACGCAGCCTGCGGCACTTTGGGCTTCTTGGGCTTTTTGGGTTTCTTGACGATCTGGCCCGTCGCGCTGGTTTCCGGCACGCGGTGTTCGGCCTCGAAACCCGGCTCTTCTTCACGGCGCAGCGTTTGCTTGATCAGCGCTTCGATCGCGGCCAGTTGCGGTGCTTCGTCGGCACACACCAGGGACACCGCCACACCGCTGGCGCCCGCGCGGCCGGTACGGCCGATACGGTGCACATAGTCTTGCGCCACAATCGGCAGATCCACGTTGATCACCAGCGGCAGGTCGTCGATATCCAGCCCGCGCGCCGCCACGTCGGTGGCGACCAGCATCTGTACTTCGCCCGTCTTGAAGCGCTCCAGCGCACGCAGGCGCGCGGGTTGCGGCTTGTCGCCGTGAATGGTGTCGACCGCATAGCCCGCTTCGTCCAGCATGGCCGCGAGGTAATCCACGCCATTGCGCGTCTTGACGAATACCAGCGCATGTTCCCACTTGTTCTCGGCCACGAGGTGCATGAAGAGGTCCGGCTTGTTCCGCTTGTCGACCGTCACCACCCACTGCTTGATCTTGCTGGCCGTGGCATTCGGCGGGCTGACGCTGATATTCACCGGGCCGCGCAGAATGCTCGCCGCCATCGCGCGGATATCGTCGGTAAACGTGGCCGAGAACAGCAGCGTCTGGCGCTGCGCGGGCAACGCGGCAAAGACGGCGTTGAGTTCGCGCGCAAAGCCAAGATCCAGCATGCGGTCGGCTTCGTCCAGCACCAGCGTTTGCACCTGATCGAACTGCACGGCGTTCTGGCGGTTGAGATCCAGCAAACGGCCCGGCGTGGCGACGAGCACGTCGACACCCTTGCGCAACTTCATCATCTGCGGGTTGATACTCACGCCGCCGTAGGCGGCCAGCAATCGCAAATCGAGGCCTTTGCCGTAAGCGACAAAGCTCTGCAGCACCTGTTCAGCCAGTTCGCGCGTGGGCACCAGTACCAGAACGCGCGCACGGTTGCTGGACACCGCCGGGCCGTGTTGCACCAGCCGCTGCAACAGCGGCAGCGCAAAGCCCGCCGTTTTGCCCGTGCCGGTCTGGGCCCCCGCCATCACGTCCTTGCCGCCGAGCACGGCAGGAATCGCCTTGGCCTGCACCGGCGTGGGGGCCTGGTAATTGAGGTCCTGCAGATTACGCAGCAAGGGGTCGATCAGGCCGAGCGAGGCAAAAGACATGGACGTATTCCGGGCTAAAACCGCAATTCTAGCGGTTGCCGGGCGGATCAAGGCCCGCCGCGCCTGGGTGGAAGGCGCCGACGGAGCGCGACGGCACGGCCAACCGGAAGCAGCCACTGGCGCAAAGCAAGGAAATCCAGCCCCTTTTTCCCCGCACCCAATCGCCGCTCGCCGCCACTCGGCCCTTTACCTGTCTGCAACTTCACGGCTTATGTCCGGGCAACAAGGTGAGGGAAAGGCAGCCGACGCCAACCATCGCTCGCCCTGGCCCGCCAGGTAAGACTCCCTCGGTCGCGGATGGCTTCCTACCCACGATCCTGATCATGTTTGAACAACGGCAATGTGAATAGGATATCTAATGATATCTCTGTTTATCACGTCAATAAGACGATCGTGGCAATGGTCATTTCGAGTCCGGACGAATGCGCGATTGGTTACGCTGTGTTTGCGCAGGCGAAGCATGCAGAGCCTCGGGCCGGACTATCGATTCAAATCCGATTGCCCTGCTCCGGGCGACTCGAGGTCTTTTCCGTGACGACCGCGTCCGCGTTTTTCAACGGCCAAGAACGCTCGTCGATCCGGCGATTTGATGAGGGCGGAGGTCATGACGGCATCGCACAAGCTGCATGCAGCGGCAGTATCGTTGTTGATACCGGGCCCACGCAGCGGCCAATTCGCATCGAACGCAGCAGGTGTTGCCGGACAAACCTGCGTTTCGGAGCATGCTTGCGAGCTGATCGTCACGTCGATGCCGTTGATTCGGTGCGTACTGGATCAATCGCATGGAATGACGATCGTTTGAAATGAATTGCCCGAACACGGCGCACCCCGGTACTCGAACAACCCGCGTAAAGAAGCAGTACACCGAATCAACGAGATCGATCGGCTTTGACAGACAGCCAGCGAAAATGTACCATTTTGTTATCCCAAAAAAAGGACGCGCAAGGCGTCCCCGCCCTTCTACAGGGTGGCGCCAATACAGTCTCCCGCCCCTGCATCTGTTTATGCCGCCTCGACATTCGCAGGCGCTGATCGATGCATCGATCCACATCGCTATGTCCCACGGAGACTTGAATGCCAGACCGACTCGACCGAAGAGCCTTCCTGAAATACGGCGCATGCAGCGCGGTCATGCCGATTCTCGCGGCATGCAGCGATCATGTCACTGCGCGGACGGCGACGTCCCCCAACGACGGGGTGAACCGGATGAACAGCATCGCCCCGCCCGGCGAATTTGACGAAAGCAATCTGCTGATTCCCGGCTTCAGGCGGAAGTTCGGCGAAATCAAGACGGCAATCGAGCAATACCAGCCTGCCGCGATGCAGATGGCCGAAGTCGTCAAGTCGATCGTGTCCGGAAACACGCTGCAGGGAACCATCGCGTTCGGCGAATTCGCGGTTCAGGCGCTGGCGTTATTCATTCCGGAAATGGGGTTCGTCTGCGGTGTGATGAATCTGCTGTTCAATCAGCTCGTGGCCTCGTTCGACCAAAAGGACCGTGACCAGGAAACCGTGATCCGCCGGATCGCGACGGACGAAATTTCGAAGAACAATCTCGAAATTATGCGGGGGGTGCTGACTGGCATCAATCGTGTGCTGGATGACTTCAACCGGTTCGTGCAAAGCGTGCCGCCGCCTTATTCCAGGTCGATGATCGACAACATCACCGCAAAATTCGAGGCGTTCGTCAGCATTTGCACTCAGCAGATCCCCCTGTTCCTGATCAAGGGCTCGGAGTATCAGGGCCTGACGATGCATGCGCTCGCGGCAAGCGCTCAACTGTCGATGTACGGCGCGTACCTGTCGATACGTCGCGAGCTTGCACTTGCGCCCGACACGGTCGGCGCGGTGCTGCATGAAATGAAAAGAAAGATCCATGACTATCAGAATTGCATGCAAGCGGTGCTCGCCCGTCGTCTGAGCGCGTTGTCCGATCCGGCGCAGAAGAACGACTACATTCGCAATTTCTATACGCTTGGTTATGGGACATTTCTCGCATCGGCGAAAACCTACTTCGCGACACTGCACGAGACGAAGATCGAGTTCCGCAACTCGATGGAAATCTATATGAACGACGTCGTACGCGACATCGCCGACGCGACCCTGCCCTCTCGAACGTCGTTCGTCACCGATCTGTCTGCGGTGTGTCATTGCGGCTCGGGCCCCGCCCACGAACCGCTCGTTGTTCGATTGAATCAGGCGTTCGTCGACGGCGCAGGCCGCGTCACACATATCGAGGCGCAAGGCTGCACCGGCGATTTCGCCGGCGTGTCAGGTGGCGTGCTCGAGATTGCGCATTCGTTCGGCGCGAATCAATCGAAAGGGGAACTGACGGACGGGCGCGGTTGCATCTGGAAAGCCGCCACACGCACCTTCGGCCCGGGCTCATCGCTTCACGCTTTCGAATTGCAGGACGGCATGGGCGTGCGATACTCCGCCGCGTCCGATGCCTACGGCAACGCGGTTCCGATGGTCGACGACCCGAAATGGGCGCAGTCGTATACGGCCGGTAATTCGGAGAAATGCGAACCCGGATATTATGTGTCGTCATTCCTGACGCGTCCCGGCACCTATTCGGGCAAGACCTGCCGCGAGGATTCGGGAAACAGTTTCCCATTCGGCGGTGTCGCGCTGCGACACTACACGTCGATTGCGCAGCTGGCAGAATTGAAGAGCGCCGACACCGGCCTTGAACTCGATCTGACTTGCGGCTTCAGCACCGCAGATTCGCTGACGTTCGGGGCGCCGACAGGTTACCCGGACGTGATGATCGGCAAATCGATCCTTGTCGGCAAGCGCCTGATGTTCGTCGTCACAAATCGCACCTCGGCGCCGATCGGCTGTCGGCTCGTGCCGCTGCTCGCGGATGTGAAAATGACGTCGGATACGTTCGTCAATCTGACGTTGCTCGCGCCGGACAAGTCACGCGTGCTGGGTAAGGCGACACTCGTCGCGGCGCCCGACAGCGAGCCGGCACTACTGGGCGAGGACGGCCGCAAGTTTGTTTACTACGAAACGAACGACATCTTTGCGTTTCAGCCTGGCGTGAATTACGTGACAGTCGCGCGCAACGCCGATCTCGGCAACAACGCGTTTCGATTTGCGAGCCTGTTGATTGTGCCGACACGGGTGTGATGGCCGGTAAAGGGTCTCTCGCCCGGCGTCGGGTCTCCACGTTCGACGCCATTCCCGGACCGTTACACGCCTTCAATCGAAAATGCAGGGCACTCCGGCTAAGCTGTGTCCGGGATGACAGGATCGACTCCGCTCCGTGATTCAGCTTCGCGACGCACGGATGTCGTTCAACGACCGTCTGCAGTCAATCGAGTTTATCTGCTACCGGTGATACAGCGTAATCAGATCGGACTTGTAGCTGGTCACGGCGGCTGTACTTCCGTCCGGAGAAACACTCACGTCGCGCGGAAACAGCCCCGTGGCAAGCGTTTGCAGCAGAGTCCCGGTTCCGTTTGAAGACACGTCGAAGAGTGCGGCATTCTCGTTCGCGTCAGTAGGCGCACTGTCCGAGTCGAAGCGATTCGAGTTGGTGACCATGATCTTATTGCCACCATCCATGAAGGTGATGCCCACGGGCGCTTGCCCTCCGCTGGGAGTGGCGGCAACGAACGCTGCATTCGGATTATCGAGAATGTTGGCGACGTTGAAGGAGATTATCTCGTTACTTCCCCTGGCCACGACCCAGAGCATCGACCCATTGGGAGATTCTGCTGCCCTGACAGGGGAACAGGCCGATGCGAAGCTGGCGATCACCGATCCGGAAATGACGTTTCCGGCCAGGCTGGAAGGACTGACGGCCTTGGCGATATCGATGACGAAAATTCCGCCATTGGGGCGCGGCGCTTGCGGATTGGATTGCGTGCAGGTCGAGCTGACAAGTGCCGAATTGTTGGTGCCTGAAAGGGTCGACTGAAACTTCGCACGCACAACTTCCGCGGTTGCATAGGCTCGGGGGCCGACCCTGACCGAATTTCCGTCCCGGCCTGAGTTGGAAAATTCCGGCTCTTCGCGGCGGGCCGAATCGGCCCGACCGGCAGATGGTATAAAAACGACGTCAACAGAGACGTTCAGTCCATCACTCGAATCCGTTTCGGACGGCTGCCGCCCGACCACGAAACAGCTGTTTCAGGCCGGCGAACAGCGGCGCCTTCGCGGTGCCCGGCGCACGGCCGAAGCTCTCGGTGATGCGGTCGAGAATGATCGCGAGCAGCACGACCGACAGGCCGCTTTCGAAACCGAGGCCGATGTCGAGGCGCTGGATA
>NZ_JAAGPP010000001.1:0-172378 GCF_017104975.1 Burkholderia sp. Ac-20344 | reverse complement strand
GTCGGCGCGGGGCGCGGCTGGTCCGGCGACGGGTGGCGGGGCAAACGCGGGCGCCGGTTCAGCGATGGGCGGCGTAGCGAACGCAGGTGCCGGTTCAGCGATGGGCGGTATGGCGAACGCCGGCGCCGGATCAACGACCGCGGCAGGATCCATCACGGCAGCCGGAGCCGGCACGGCCAGCGGGACGGCGGAAGGCGCCAGGATCGGCGCCGCATCCGGCATCTCGATCTGCTCGGGCACGGATGAAGCCTCCGCTGTCGACGCGGCTGCCACGGCCGCCGAACTGGCCGCCGCCGCGCGCGCCGCGGGCCGGCGCGCCGGATCGAACATGAACGACAGCCCGACACTGCCGAGGATCGCGACGGTCGCGACCACGGTCGCCATCGTCACCGGCTCGCCGAGCAGCAGCGCGCCGAGCGCGACCGCGACGATCGGGTTCACGTACATGCAGCTGCTCGCGATGATCGGGCTCGTGTGGCGGATCAGGTAGCCGTACGCGACGTACGCGGCCATCGTGCAGAACACCATCAGGTACAGGAACGCGAACACCGGCCCCGCCATCACGTGCTCGATGCGCTCGCCGATCAGCCAGGCAGCGAGCGTCGAGATCATGCCGCCGAGGCCGATCTGCAGCGACGTGGACAGGAACAGGTCGGACGGCAGCTTGAGCCGCGTCGCGAGATGCGCGCCGCCGGCCCAGAACAGTGCGCCGGCCAGCACGCAGATCGTGCCGAGCGCCGAATTCTGCGCGGCCGCGCCGCCCGAGTTCAGCACGACGATGCCGACCATCCCGAGTGCGACGGCCGCCCACTCGCCTTTCGTGACCGGCCGCCCGGCAACCGCCGCGATCACGGTCGCGAACAGCGGCACCGTGGCCACCATCACCGCGGCCGAGCCGCTGCTGACCGAGCTGATCCCGAGCGCGATCGTGCCGGACGACAGCGCGACGAGCATCGTGCCGACGATCCCGGCATTGCGGATTTCGAGCAGCGTCGGCCATTCGGGCTTGCGCCGCAGCGCGAAGATGAACAGGCCGATCCCGCCGAGCAGGTTGCGCAGCCCCGACAGCAGCAGCGGCGGGAACGACTGCAGCGCGAAATGCAGGCCGCTGTAGGTCGAACCCCAGACGAAATAGATGAAGACGAGCGCCAGCGCCACGCGGCCGCCGCGGCTTTGCGGCAGGCGGATTCGGAACGAGAAGCGGGCGAAGAAATCGAGGAGACGGTCGAGCGGCGTCATCGCGCAGCCTGCCCGCACGTCACGCCGCGTGCTCCGCTGAAAGACGCCGGCGATGCCGGCAAACGGCCCTGGCGGGACCGGAAAGGCAGAGCGAACGTGCGGAACGACATGGCAGTGCGAACGGCGACGAAAGAGGACCGGCAAGCGGCGACAGAGGGACAAAAAGGCGCGCGCAACCACTTCGGCTGCGCACGCTCGGCATTATGGCATCACGGATTCGAAAGCATCGTCGGACCTGTCTGAAAGGATCACGAATGATGTTTCCGCGCGACATTTTGCGGCCGGCCGGCGCGCCGGTGACATCGGGGGCCGGACAGGCCATGCGCATGCGTTGCCGGTACCGGTTCGCCCCGCCCTCCAGAGCAATCCGTCGCGATCGAATCAGGCATCGGCCGAACGGCCAGTCCTGCACGCCGGCGCGCGCTTCCCCCTTATCGTGACGGTCGGCTCACGCGCCGCCTGTGCGCGACCTTCCTTCGAAACCCGCACCATTCATACAATATTTTGTATAATTCAACCATTCTTCCGCCGAAGCCCGTGGCTTTCGTCGGCAGCGCGCTGGACGATCTTCGCGGCTTTCCGCTGCCCGCGCGACGCGAAGCCGGCCACCAGATCGACCAGGTGCAACGCGGCCTGGCGCCCGACGACTGGAAGCCGATGCGCACCGTCGGCGTCGGCGTGCGGGAAATTCGCCTGCGCGATGCGAGCGGCGCGTTCCGGATCATTTACGTCGCGACATTCGCCGATGCCGTCTACGTGCCGCACTGCTTCCGGAAGCAATCGGCGCGCACCAACAGGGCCGATATCGAACTGGCCGCCCGGCGCTATCGTGCGCTGATGATGGAGAGGAAACGATGACCAACGAACGTTATACGAGCGTCTGGGACGCAATCGAGGGCCAGCCGGCCGAAGCCGAGAACATGAAGCTGCGCTCCGAGCTGATGATCGCGCTCAAGCAGCGCATCGCCCAGCTCGAGCTCAGTCAGGCCCAGGCCGCGAAACAGCTGGGTGTCACGCAGCCGCGCGTCTCCGACCTGATGCGCGGCAAGATCAACCTGTTCGGGCTCGACGCGCTCGTGAACATGGCGGCGGCCGTCGGCCTGCGCGTCGACCTGCAGGTGCGCGAATCCGCGTGACGCGCCACGTGCGATGCCCGATGCATCGCGGCACGCGCATGCGCCGCCACCGCATGCCGCG
The DNA here is from genome assembly GCF_017104975.1 of Burkholderia sp. Ac-20344. Lineage (NCBI taxonomy): Bacteria > Pseudomonadati > Pseudomonadota > Betaproteobacteria > Burkholderiales > Burkholderiaceae > Burkholderia > Burkholderia sp. Ac-20344. Next base: position 169,942 of record NZ_JAAGPP010000001.1, on the reverse strand, counting down.
CACCGCTCACGATCCGCCGAACCAGTTGTACCCCTGGTCGACCCAGTAGCCGCCCGGAAACGTATCGGTCACGAAAATTTCCATGATGTGCTTCGGGTTCTTGTAACCGAGCTTGGTCGGCATCCGCAGCTTCATCGGGAAGCCGAATTCCGGCGGCAGCCGGCGGCCGTCGTAATCGAACGCGAGCAGCGTCTGCGGATGCAGCGCGGTGGGCATGTCGATGCTCTCGTAGTAATCGTCCGCGCACTTGAAGCCGACGTACTTCGCCCGCGTGTCGGCGCCGGCGCGTGCGAGAAACGCGCCGAACGGCGTGCCGCCCCAGCGGCCGATCGCACTCCACCCTTCCACGCAGATATGCCGCGTGATCTGTTCCGCGTGCGGCAGCGCATACAGTTCGTCGAGCGTCCACACGCGCTTGCCCGTCACGCGGCCGGACAGCACGAGCCGATACGTCGATGCATCGACGTGCGGCACGTCGTCGATCCCGTAGTACGCGTTGAACGGGAATGGTCGCGTGATGTCGGCTTCGGTGTAGGTCGGCGCGAGCCGTTCGCCGCTGAACAGCCACGCCTGCACGCGGTCGTTCATACGCGACACCTTCTCGAGGAACGTGTTGACCGACGCGTCGTCCTGCAACGTGCAGCCGGTCAGCATCGTCAGGCCACCGAGCGTCAGCACGCGCCGGTTGAAAAGCCGCCGCGACGGCATCTCGAGCTCGCGGCGCACGTCGAGTTCGAGCGACTTCCGGTCGAGCGTCCAGCGCGAGCCATCGCGCTTGTATTCGGATTCCGACATGATGATTTCCTTCACCCGAAGTTGACGGGTCAACGCCCGCGCAGCATCGCGAGCAGCGAGCGCGGCACGAGCAGCGCCATCGCGACGTGAACGACGAAGAATGCGACGAGCAGCGACATCGCCCAGAAATGCACGACACGCGCGTTGTCATAGCCGCCGAACAATTCGCGCAGCAGCGGGAATTGCACGGATTTCCAGATCGTGAGCCCCGACAGCACCAGTACGACGAGATCGACGATCGCGGTCAGGTACGCGGCACGCTGCACCGCGTTGTAGACGCTCAGGTCGTCGTGCGACAGCCGCCCGCCCAGCGCGGCACGAATGTCGCGCCATATCGACGCCGGCGTGACGGGCAGCATCTTGCGCGCGAGGCGCCCCGTCGCGATCGACATCGCGAGGTAGAACAGCCCGTTGCCGACCAGCAGCCACATTGCCGCGAAATGCCATTGCAGTGCGCCGCCGAGCCAGCCGCCCAGCGTGACGCCGTGCGGAAACACGAACGGCGGATAGATCGGCGACGCGTCGTAGATGCGCCAGCCGGACAGCACCATCAGGATCGCCGCGAGCGCGTTGAGCCAGTGGCTCGCGCGCACCCAGAGCGGATGGATCGGGCGCGCGGGCGGTGTGGCGGCCGCGCGCCCGGTAGCGGGAACGGTTTGCATGATGAAGACTCCCGGAATGAGCTGACGAAACGCAATGCGGGCGGGCGGCCGTCGTGCGACGCACGCGCGCCGGCCGCCCCGTGTCCGCCTTCGTCAGTTCGACGGCGCCATCTTCTCGCCCGACGACGGCTTGCCCATCGCGTCGTGCCCCATCGCGTCCTTCTTCATCGCGTCTTTCTTCATCGGATGCTTCTTCATGCCGTCCTTCTTCATCGCATCATGGCCCATCGCATCCTTGGCCATCGCGTCGTGCCCCATCGCGTCCTTCGACATCGACGAACCTTGCTGCGACATCGCGTCGTTCTGCGCATACGCGCCCGTGGCGATCGCGGCGAAAGCGGCGACGCAAGCGGCAATCAGTATTTTTTTCATGACATCTCTCCAGAACATGGGTTTAAGGAGCCGAATAGACGGACGACGTCGCTGGAAATGACAGCCGTTGCGAAAATTTTTTTGACGTTGCGCGAAAGCGCGTCATGTTGCACCGCGTCGCCGCCGCCGGCCACGCCGTGGGGCCATGCGGCGGCGACGCGCGCTGCCATTTCGACGGGCCACCGCACCGCCCGCCATGCTGCGGCCGCACCGGGGCAGCCGATCCACTCCCGGTTGAAACCGCCGCCAAGCCGGTGTATCGTGTGCGCTGCTAACGCGGGGGTCCTGCAATGCGCCCGGTCAAACAACCGGCATTGCGGGTGAGAAATACCCTTTGAACCTGATCTGGATAATGCCAGCGCAGGGAAGCGTACGGATTTCGCCGCCATCCTTCTGACGAAATCCGCCGCCTCACCAAGCCTCGTCTCCTGCTTAGCTCGAGCCCCACATTCGTCAAGGGCTCCGGGCAAGCGCCGAAGCGCCTGTCCGGCGCTCACACAGGAGATTGCATGAACGCCAATCCGAAGTTTCTGTCCGCCGACGCTCATGTCGATGCCGCGGCCGTCGCCCCGCTGCCGAATTCCCGCAAGGTTTATGTAACCGGCTCGCAGCCCGACATCCGCGTACCGATGCGTGAAATCACGCAGGCCGACACGCCGACCGGCTTCGGCGGCGAAAAGAATCCGCCGATCTACGTGTACGACACGTCGGGCCCCTACACCGATCCGGAGGCGAAGATCGACATCCGCGCGGGCCTCGCCGCGCTCCGTCAGGGCTGGATCGAGGCACGCGGCGACACCGAAGTGCTCGGCGGCCTGTCGAGCCAGTACGGTCTCGAGCGCGCGGCCGACCCGGCCACCGCCGACCTGCGGTTCCCGGGCCTGCACCGCAACCCGCGCCGCGCACAGGCCGGCAAGAACGTCACGCAGATGCACTACGCGCGTCAGGGCATCATCACGCCGGAAATGGAATACATCGCGATCCGCGAGAACCAGCGCCGCGCCGAGTACCTCGAGAGCCTGAAGGCAAGCGGCCCGAACGGCGCGAAGCTCGCCGCGATGATGGGCCGCCAGCACCCGGGCCAGGCGTTCGGCGCAGCGGCCTTCGGCGCGAACGCGCCGGCCGAGATCACGCCGGAATTCGTGCGCTCGGAAGTGGCGTGCGGCCGCGCGATCATCCCCGCGAACATCAACCACCCGGAATCCGAGCCGATGATCATCGGCCGCAACTTCCTCGTGAAGATCAACGCGAACATCGGCAACTCGGCCGTCACGTCGTCGATCGGCGAGGAAGTCGACAAGATGACGTGGGCGATCCGCTGGGGCGGCGACACGGTGATGGACCTGTCGACCGGCAAGCACATCCATGAAACGCGCGAGTGGATCATCCGCAACAGCCCGGTGCCGATCGGCACGGTGCCGATCTACCAGGCGCTGGAAAAGGTCAACGGCAAGGCCGAGGATCTCACCTGGGAAATCTTCCGCGACACGCTGATCGAGCAGGCCGAGCAAGGCGTCGACTACTTCACGATCCACGCGGGCGTGCGCCTGCAGTACGTGCCGCTCACCGCGAACCGGATGACCGGCATCGTATCGCGCGGCGGCTCGATCATGGCGAAGTGGTGCCTCGCGCACCACAAGGAAAGCTTCCTGTACGAACACTTCGAAGAAATCTGCGAGATCATGAAGGCGTACGACGTGAGCTTCTCGCTCGGCGACGGCCTGCGTCCCGGCTCGATCTACGACGCGAACGACGAGGCGCAGCTCGGCGAACTGAAGACGCTCGGCGAGCTCACGCAGATCGCGTGGAAACACGACGTGCAGGTGATGATCGAAGGCCCCGGCCACGTGCCGATGCAGCTGATCAAGGAGAACATGGATCTCCAGCTCGACTGGTGCAAGGAAGCGCCGTTCTACACGCTCGGGCCGCTGACCACCGACATCGCGCCGGGCTACGACCACATCACGTCCGGCATCGGCGCCGCGATGATCGGCTGGTTCGGCACCGCGATGCTGTGCTACGTGACGCCGAAGGAGCATCTCGGCCTGCCGAACAAGGACGACGTGAAGGAAGGCATCATCACGTACAAGCTCGCCGCGCACGCCGCCGATCTCGCAAAGGGTCACCCGGGCGCGCAGGTGCGCGACAATGCGCTGTCGAAGGCGCGCTTCGAGTTCCGCTGGGAAGACCAGTTCAACATCGGTCTCGATCCGGACAAGGCGCGCGAATTCCACGACGAAACGCTGCCGAAGGATTCGGCGAAGGTCGCGCACTTCTGCTCGATGTGCGGCCCGCACTTCTGCTCGATGAAGATCACGCAGGACGTGCGCGAATTCGCGGCGCAGCAAGGCGTGTCGGAAACCGAAGCGCTGAAGAAGGGGATGGAAGTCAAGGCAGTCGAGTTCGTCAAGACCGGCGCCGAGATCTATCACCGTCAGTAAGCGAACGCGCGGTCCGGCGGTCCCCGCCGGATCACCGCACGATGCACGAAGCCCGCTTTCGAGCGGGCTTTTTTACGCACGTCGCGTGCCCGCCGGCGCACGGGGAAACCACGGGAAACAATTCATTACGAAACCGCGCGAGCCTTAACAAGTCCTTACAGCAGCGCCGGGGGACGGCGCGTAGATTGGGTTCATGCGCGGCCGCCGGCCGGTCGCGTGTCCTCCGTTCACAACCGCAAGGACAACGATCATGAATTCGATACGGCGTATTGGGGTATGCGCGCTGCTCGTCGCGACCGTGGCCAGCCTGTCGGCCTGTGACTCGATGACGAGGCGCCAGCGCGACACGGCAATCGGTGCGGGTGTCGGCGGCGTCGCCGGCGCGGCGATCGGCGGCAATGCGCTGTCGACGCTGGGCGGCGCAGCGGCCGGCGGCATCATCGGTAACCAGATCGGCAAGTAAGCGGCGAGGCACGCCGCGACAGTCGGCCAGACGGCGTTTCCGCGGTGCGGAAGCGCCGTTTTCGCATGCGGCGCCGCAACGTAACCGGTAGCCGGTGCGGAAATGATCCGTTACCGTTTTGCACACCGTGTCACCGGCGCGCGGCCTAAGCTTAAGCATTTGCCGATTGCCGGCTCCGCCGGAGAGACATCATGAACAGGACCCTCGTCGCCGCGGCGCTCGCCTGCGTGACGCTCGCCGGCTGCTACTACCCGTACGGCTATTATCCTGGCGGCTATTACACGGCCGCACCGGTGCAGTCGGCCCCCGTCTACGTCGATCCGGGCCCCGCCTATTACTACCCGGCACCTGCCTATGCGCCCGCGTGGGGCGGCTATTGGGGACCGGCGGTTTCGCTCAATTTCGGCTTCGGCGGGCGCGGCGGCCGGCACCATCACTGATCGGGCACGACCGCCGGAAGGCGGCCGCCCCGCGCCGGCAACCGGCGACATTCCCGTTTCTTGCCATTTCATCGAAACGTGAAACGACGGCGTGGTAACGGGGTGTAAGATTCTGCGCATCCCTTCCCCCGCCCTTCACGATCGATGTCGCCCAAGAATGCCCTCCTGCTGACCGCGCTCGCTGCCCTGTGGGGTGCGTCGTTCCTGTTTATCCGGATCGGCGTCGTCGATCTCGGCGTCGCGCCGCTGATGGCGTTGCGGGTCGGCATCGGCGCGCTGTTTCTCGCGGGCTTCGCGCTGACGCGCTTCAAACCCGCCGATCTCGGCGCCCGGCTGCGCCGTCATGCATGGCCGTTGTTCGTCGTCGGTGCGCTGAACTCGGGCATCCCGTTCTGCCTGTTCGCGTTCGCCGAACTGACGCTGTCGGCCGGCGTGACGTCGGTGATCAACGCGACGACGCCGCTCTGGGGCGCGCTCGTCGCCTACCTGTGGCTGAAGGACAAGCTGTCGCTGCCGCGCGCGCTCGGCCTCGTGATCGGTTTCGCCGGCGTGCTCACGCTCGTGTGGAACCAGATCGCGAATGCACACGGCGAAACGGGCGCCGCCGCGACCGCGCTCGCCGCCGCCGCGGCACTCGGCGCGACGCTGCTGTACGGCATCGCAGCCAACTACACGAAGCGCAAGTTGACCGGCGTCGATCCGCTCGTCAACGCGACCGGCAGCATGATCGGCTCGACCGTCCTGCTGCTGCCGTTCGCGATCGCCACCTGGCCGGCCGCGCCGGTCAGCGCGCACGCGTGGGGCTCGGTGCTCGCCCTCGGCGTTGCCTGCACGGGCATCGCGTATTTCATCTACTTCTATTTGATCGCGCACGTCGGCCCCGCCCGCGCGATTACCGTGACGTTCGTGATCCCCGTGTTCGGCCTGCTGTGGGGCGCGCTGTTCCTCGGTGAACACGTGTCGGCCGTGATGATCGAAGGCTGCGCGATCGTGCTCGTCGGCACCGCGCTTGCAACCGGCGTGATCAAGCGGATTCCCGGGATCCGGCCGCGCAGCGGCGAAGCGACCTGACGATTCATTCGCGCACCCGCGCCGCCCTCGCGCGGGCCGTGATGCCTGACGACCGGGCGCCGACGCCGCACCGCCGCACCGCGGAGGGTGCCGCAGCGCGGCCGGCATTCCTCTGACGGCGGTATTGGCTCGCGGCCGTGCCGGCCGCCGGGATTTCCCGCCACCGCGCAGGCCATGCTGCCGGATTGTCATGTTCGGCGGCGGCGCCTTGCGCCGCGCAGGGCGCCGTCGCAGCCGCCCAGCCGTGTGCGTCTGGAGTTTCCCTGATACGCGAGCGGCCCCATTCCCGTTACACTCCGAACACTTACCCGCAGAAGGCGGTCTCGATGTCCCACGTCCTTTCGCGTCCGCCTGCGCGTGCGACTGCTTCAGCGTGGTGGCGCGCTGCTGTCCCGCCGCTCGCCCTTGGGCACCGTTGACATGAAGCCCGCCCCCGACCTCTCGCTCGACTCCCTGCTCGAACGCCTCACGCCGACGCCCGGCGGCTGGGTCGCCACCTATCGCACCACGACGCTGCGCAGCGTATTCCAGCCCGTGCTGTCGATCACGCACAAGCGGGTCGTCGGTTACGAGGCGCTGCTGCGCGTCGTCGATGCGAACGGCGCACTGATCTCGCCCGTCGCCCTGTTCGACAAGACGCGCGCCGACGCCGACGCACTGCTGCTCGACCGGCTCGCGCGCTGCCTGCACACGGCCAACTTCGTCGCGCAGGGCATCGGCGACGGCTGGCTGTTCCTGAACGTCACGCCGCGCGTGCTCGATTCGGGCCTCGTGCAGCGCGAATTCGTCGAGGCGCTGTGCCGGCATTTCGCGCTGCCGCCGAACCGCATCGTGCTGGAAGTGGTCGAACAGCCGTCGCGCGACGAAGCCGCGCTCGCCCGCACGATCGACATGATCCAGCATCGCGACTTCCTGATCGCGATCGACGATTTCGGCACGGGATTCTCGAACTTCGACCGCGTGTGGCGCGCACGCCCCGACATCGTCAAGCTCGATCGATCGCTCGTCGAACGCTCGACCGGTTCGGCCGACGATCGCCGCATCATGCATCACCTCGTGTCGATGCTGCATCAGGCCGGCGCGATGGTGCTTGCCGAGGGCGTCGAGAGCGACGACTCGCTGCAGGCGCTGATGGAAGCCGACATCGATTTCGTGCAGGGTTTCCAGTTCGGCCAGCCCGATGCATCGATCGCCCATGCCAGCGCGGCCGCACCCGCGATGCTCGACGCCGCGTGGCAGCGCTTCATCGCCCGCCGGCACACGCCGGTCGTCGCCGAGCAGCCGGGCTTCGACGCGATCGAGCGGCTCGTGCTGACCGGCGCGGCCGCGTTTTCCGCGAGCGGCAACTTGCAGGACGCCGCACAGCGCGTGTTCGCGGTGCCGGCCGCGCGCCGCGTGTTCGTCACCGACGAGACCGGCGAGCAGTTCCTGCCGTCGATCGGCGCGCGCCCCGACGATGGCCAGCCGGGCGCCACCCGCCTCGCGCCGCTCTTCCCCGAAACCCACAGCAACTGGTCGCGGCGCCCGTATTTCCAGCGCGCGATCGCCGCACCCGGACGCGTTGCGCTGATGGGCCCGCACTTCTCGCTGACGGAAGGCCGCGACTGTTATACGGCCGCCGTCGCGATCCGCGCGCAGAGCCGGCTCGTCGTGTTCTGCGTCGACTTCGTGCTCGACAGCGCAGGAACCGTGATGCGCTAAGCGGCGCAGCGGCGGGCGAATGACGTTCGCGCCCGTCGTTCGTCCGCCGTTCCATTCGTCAGTCGATCACCTTCCCTCTTCCCGACTTCACCGCGCTGCGGCGCGACTTGTGCTCGAGCCGCCGCTCCTTCGACGCACGCGTCGGCCGCGTGGCGACCCGTGCGCGCGGCGTGAACGCAACGCCGCTGATCAACGCGTCGAGGCGCGCCAGCGCGGCTTCGCGGTTCTTCTCCTGGGTGCGATATTCCTGCGACTTGATCACGACGATGCCGTCGCGCGTGATGCGCTGGTCGGACAGCGCGAGAAGCCGCTCCTTGATGACGGGCGGCAACGACGACGCACGGATATCGAAGCGCAGGTGGATCGCGCTCGACACCTTGTTCACGTTCTGCCCGCCGGCGCCCTGCGCGCGCATGGCCGTCCATTCGACTTCGGCCGGATCGAGCGTATAGCGGATCATCATCGCGAAGCCTCCCTGCGGCGCCGCGCGAGCGCCTCGTCGACGCGTGCCGCGAGCCCCGAATCGCGCTGCGTGCGCGTCGCGACCGCCTGCGCCAGCACGCGCCGCGGCCCGATCACCTGCACGCGCGTGCGGGCACGCGTGACGGCCGTGTAGACGAGTTCGCGCGTGAGCACACGGCCGAACGATGCCGGCAGCACGAGCGCGGCTTCGTCGAATTCCGAGCCCTGCGATTTGTGGACCGTCAGCGCGAACGCGGTTTCGTGCGGCGGCAGCGCGGCCGGCGACACCGCGCGCGCGGTGCCGTCCGCGCGCCTGAACCACACGCGCAGCACGCCGTGCGCGTCGGGCAGCGCAATGCCGATATCGCCGTTGAACAGCCCGAGTGCATAGTCGTTGCGCGTCACCATGATCGGCCGCCCCGTGAACCAGTGCGCGCCGACCGCGAGCGGCACGCGCGCCGCGTGGCGCACGTGCGCGGCCACGAGCGCATTGACGTGCTCCGCACCGCGCAAGCCGCTGCGGGTCGCGCACAGGATCCGGAACCGGTTGAGCGCGTCGAACAGCGGCAGCGGGTCGGGCACCGGCGCGGCCAGCGCGTCGCGCAACGCGTCGAGGTAGGCACCGAACCGCCGCGCGAGCCGATCGACCGTCGACGACGCAAGCGTGTCGCCCGCATCGTCGTGGAATGACGCGGCGGCCGAATCGTCGGCGGGCAGCGCGTCGAGCGCGGCCTGCACGTCGCCGCTGCGGATCGCGACCGACAGTCGCCCGATCGGCGAATCGAGACCGAAGCGGTAATTGCGTTCGAGCCAGACTACGCAGTCGGCGAGCGGTGCCGGTGCCGATGCGGGCGTGGCGGACGCGGCGGCGGGTTCGCCCGGCAGTATCGATGTGACCGATGCAAGCGCCACGTCGCCTGCGTCGAACGGCGGCAGCTCGACGGCGTCGAGCCACGCGAGTTCGTCGACGTCGATCCACGCGGGGGCCTCGCCTGCCTCGCTGGCCTCGCCGGTTTCGGTCAGCATCGGACCTGCGGCCGGCGGCGGCGCGACGTTGGTCGGCGAAACTTCGCCATCCTGCGGTTCGTCGTCGAAGAGGGATGCCTGTCGCGCGTCGGCTTTCCGTCGCGACGCCGGTTTGCGTGCAGTGGCGGCAGCGGGCGCCGATGGCGGTGCCGGGACCCGGGCTGCGGCGGAAACCGGAAGTGCAGCCGAAACGGCTGCGGTCGCGGCTTCGTCCTGCACCGGCAACGCCGCGACGAATGCCGCCTCGTCGATGCCGAGCGCCTGTGCGATACGCGTGCGCGCCGCGGCGGTAAACGCCGGCCGCGCGCTCAGTTCCGCGAACACGGCGCCCGCCTCGACCGCGGCCAGCTGGTCCTTGTCGCCGAGCAGCACGAGCCGTGCGCCCGGCGCGAGCGCATCGAGCAGATGCGCGGCGAGCGCGACGTCGATCATCGACGCCTCGTCGACGACGATCAGGTCGTACGGCAGCGGATTGTCGCGATGATGCCGGAAGCCGGCCGCCCCGCCGCCGCCCGTAAAGCGCTCGCGCCACGGCCGCACCGAATGGTCGAGCCGGCGCAGCGGGGCGGCCCGCACGCCGCACGGGCCGGCCAGCACCGCGAGCGGCAGCGGCTCGCCTGCACGCGGTGCCCAGTCCGGCGCGGCGAGCCACGCCAGCGGTTCGGAAAACAGCAGCGTGCCGTCTTCGCGCGGCGGGTCTTCGCCCGGCTCGTGCCGCACGATCACCGCATCGAGCCGGCGTTCGTCGTATTGCGCGAGCAGGTTCGTCGACGTTCCGAGATGCATTTCGAGCGACAACCCGGGATCCTGCCGGTGCAGGCTCGTGAGCACGGCCGGCAGGTCGGGCACTGCGACGTGCTCGCTGACGCCGAGCGACAGGCGGTACGTGCCGGCCGAGATCGCGCCGAGCGCGTGCTCGTGCGCGTCGAGCAGTGCGCGGGCGGCCGGCAGGAAATTCTCGCCGTCGGCGGCCAGCTTGACCACGCGCGGCGTGCGCGCGAGCAGCGGCTTGCCGAGATGCGCCTCCAGCCGCTTCAGCTTCAGGCTCACGGCCGATTGCGTGGTGCCGAGCGCATCGGCGGCGCGCGTGAAGCTGGCGAGATCGGCGACCAGCACGAACGCGCGGACGGCATCGAGGTCAAGGACTTTCATTTCTGATGTAAATGGATGAAATATGTATCGATGACTGTTAATTATAGTTCGGCGGGCCTACCCTGACGCTGTGTTGCCGTTCTTCAACGTCAACTTCACCGACAGGAGCAGGACCATGCCATTCACCCGTATCGCCGTCCGCGAAGGCAAACCGGCCGCCTACCGCGCGGCGCTCGTCGACGGCGTGCATCGCGCGCTGATGCACACGTTCAACGTGCCCGAGGACGACATCTTCATGGTCGTCACCGAGCATGCGGCCGAGAACTTCGTGTTCGGTCGTCACTACCTCGATATCGAACGCAGCGACGATCTCGTGATGATCCAGATCACCGCGAACAACACGCGCACGCTCGAGCAGAAGCGGGCGCTGTACCGGGCGATCGCGGACAACCTCGCGCAGCAGCCCGGCGTGCGGCAGCAGGACGTATTCATCAGTCTTGTCGAGGTGCTGAAGGAGGACTGGTCGTTCGGCAACGGCCTCGCGCAATACGCGGTTTGACGCACGACAGGGCGACAGGGCCAGATCGGCGCCTGAGAGATCTGGCGGCGTGTACTATGGAAGCAGCTTCACGGGCGACGCCGGCGCGGTCGACGCGCCGGCGATTCTTCATGTGCAGGAGCCTCCATGTCGCGTGTGCTGGAAATCGTGTTGTCGCTGTCGCTGGAAGGATGGCCGGTCAAGGCAGCGAGCCGCGCCCGCGGCACGCAGCGCGATTTCGGCGCCGAACTCGTGCGCGCGTGGCGGATCTGCCCGCAGGTCAGGATGCGCCGCGGCCACGAGCGCGTGACGATCGAGCCGTGCCAGATCGAGGAGGCCGAGCCGAGCCCCGGCGCGAGCTGGTGGACGTGGGTCGAGTCGAATGCACACGGCAGGCGGGTCGTCGCGTCGCGCACGAAGGCGTTTGCGCCGGGTGTCGCGGAGCGCGAGCTGTTCGACGCGGAGCATGCGGGCATCGTCGTCGCGATGCCGTTACCCGTGCCCGCGGCGGCCGTCGCGCCGACAGGCGAAATCGACGGCGCCGCGCCGGATACGGCCGCGCGCCCGGAGCTCGGCATCCAGCCGGAATCGTCGGCGCTGCGCCTCGTCAGCGAACGGCGGCGCGGGCGGTGGGCCGACGACAGCGGCGTCGTGGTCGAGATGACGCTCGACGACGTCACGTTGCATCGCGGAAGCGAGTCGCCGCGCCGCTACGTCGAGCTGCGCCTCACTGCGCCCGACTGGGAAACCTTGCCCGCGCGCACGGCCGCGCTGCACGCGCTGTTTGCCGCGGCGCGCGAACTGAGCGGCGCGTGGCCCGCATTCGTGCAACTGACGAGCGTGATCGATCGCGCATGCGCGGCCGAGCCGGCCGTCGGCGGGCCCGTCAAGGCGAAGCTCGTCGACCTGACCGGCATCCGCACGCAGCGCGCCGCGCTGTTCGCGCTGTCCGGCGACATCACCGCGCAATGGCTCGGCAACGAGGGCGGCGTGCTCGAGCACGACGATCCTGAATTCGTGCACCAGATGCGCGTCGCGCTGCGCCGCCTGCGCACGCTGATGCGCTTCTTCCCGCGCTTTGCCGACGACCAGTGGCAGGACACGCTCGGTACCGACCTGCACTGGCTAGCCGGGCTGCTCGGCACGGTGCGCGACTGGGACGTGTTCGCGACCGAAAGCCTGCCCGCGCTGATCGCGGCCGACGGCGGCGATGGCGAGTGGAACGGCACGCTCGACGCCGCGCGCGCGCAGTGCGCCGCTGCACGGGGCGAGTTGCAGCAGGCGCTGCATTCGGCCCGCTATGCGCGGCTGACGCTCGGCTGGCTCGAATGGCTGAGCGCGCTTGCGCTGCCGCCGGCCGAAGGCGGCGACGCACCCTCGCTGCGGCGCCACGCGACGAAGCGCGTGCGGCGGCTGTTCGGTCATCTGTACGCGTCGCCGGCGCTCACGTCGCTCGACACGGCCGCGCGCCATCAGGTGCGGATCGATGCGAAGCGGCTGCGCTATGCGCTCGAATTCTTCGCGTCGCTGGCGTCGCGCCGCACGCGCACCGAGACGGTCAAGACGCTCACGCGCGTGCAGAGCGTGCTCGGCGAAGCGAACGACACGATGGTCGCGCTGCATCACCTCGAAAAACTGGCGGCGCCGCCGTACCAGCTCGGTTTCGTGCGCGGCTACGGCGCGGCGCTCGAGGAGCGCGCGGCGCGCGACGCCGAGACGCTGCTGGCCAGCCTGCGGCCGCCGAAACTCGACGGCAAGCCGGGTTGAGCGGCACGCGCTGACTATAATGGCCGCCCGTTTCCTGCACGTATCCCGATGACCGACACACAGCATGCTTCCCCGTCCGCCGAACCGCTCGAACTGGGCGGCGAGCTATGGCTGCGCGCCGGCGAGCAGACGCTCGGCGGCGCCACGCGCATCGCACTGCTCGCGGCGATCGGCGACACCGGTTCGATCACGCGCGCGGCGAAGGCCGTCGGTCTCAGCTACAAGGCCGCGTGGGATGCCGTCGACACGATGAACAATCTCGCCGGCGAACCGCTCGTCGCGCGTTCGACGGGCGGCAAGGGCGGCGGCGGCACGACGCTGACGCCGCGCGCGGCGTCGCTGATCGCCGCGTTCCGCACGATCGAGCGCGAGCATCGCCGTTTCATCGAGGCCGCGAGCGCGGCTGTGGCCGGGTTCGACGTCGACTGGGCGCTGATCGGCCGGATCGGGATGAAGACCAGCGCGCGCAACCAGTTGTTCGGCAAGGTCGCCTCGATCGTGCGCGGCACCGTCAACGACGAGGTCACGCTCACGCTGCCCGGCGGACAGCCGGTCGTTGCCGTGCTGACGCACGAAAGCGCCGACACGCTCGGCCTGCAGGCTGGCGCGGACGCATGCGCGCTGGTGAAGGCGTCGTGGGTCGTGCTCGCGGTCGACGATGGCGAGCCCGAGCTGAAGGTGTCTGCACGAAACCAGCTGCGCGGCCGCGTGGAAACCGTCGCGGCCGGCGCGGTGAACAGCGAGGTGACGCTGGCGCTCGATGGTGGCGGGACGCTGACGGCCGTCGTGACCAACGACAGCGTCGATGCGCTGCAGCTCGATGCCGGACGGCGGGCGATCGCGCTGTTCAAGGCGTCGAGCGTGATTCTCGCGGTGACGGGCTGAGCGCCCACGCACGGCGGCACACCCGTGCACGTCGGCTGGGCATGTGAAAGACGGAGCGAAGCCGGCATCGCCGCTGTATCGGTACGGCGCCGGCGTCGTTTCCGCTTTCAGCTTGTGCTGCTGCCTGCGGCTTCTCTCAGGCTCCAACGTGCTTGTCACGACCACGACCACGGCCTTGCGCGCTCACACGACGCGCGTCGGCCACTCGGCGTGCGGCGGGGCCGCCTGCACGCGTCCTTCGCTCAACTGCACGACCTGGTCGCCGAACGCGGCGACGTCGTCGGGATCGTGCGAGATCAGCACCATCGGGATATCGAGCCGCGCCTGCAGCTCGGCGAGCTCGTGACGCATGCGCTGGCGCATTGCGCCGTCGAGCGCCGCGAACGGTTCGTCGAGCAGCAGGATCCGCGGCTGCGCGACCAGTGCGCGCGCAAGCGCGACGCGCTGTTTCTGTCCGCCCGACAGTTGCGACGGGTACTGCCCGGCGAGCGCTTCGAGATCGAACGCTTGCAGCCAGTACGCGACTTCCGGCGGCGCTGTCTTCGCGCGCGGATTGCGCAGCCCCGACGTGAGCCCGAACGCGATGTTCTGGCGCACGTTCAGATGCGGAAACAACGCGTAATCCTGGAACAGGTATGCGACGCGGCGTTCGCGGGTCGGCACGTCGATACGGCGCGCGGCGTCGAACAGCGGTTCGCCGTTCAGCGCGATCGTGCCTTCGTCGGGCGACAGCAGGCCGGCGATCGCCTGCAGCGTCATGCTCTTGCCCGCGCCGGACGGCCCGAACAGCACGACGCGCTGCGTCGTCGCCGTGAACGACACGTCGAGCGTGAAGCGGCGCTCGGCGTTCGCGTAGGTCTTGCGGATGTCGACGACGAGGCTCATGCGGGCCTCCGCCGAAGCCACCCGGCCGCGAAAGAAGAGGGGCGACGCAGGCGCTTCATGTCAGCTGGCTCCGACGGGCACGCGACGGCACGAGCCAGCCGGTCGCGAGCAGCACGAGCACGCAGGTGATCGACGTCACCAGCACGAGGAAGTTGGCCGTGCTGTCGTCGCCGGCCTGCACGGCCGCGTAGATCGCGACCGACAGCGTCTGCGTGCGGCCGGGCAGGTTGCCCGCGATCATCAGCGTCGCGCCGAACTCGCCGAGCGCGCGTGCGAACGCGAGCAGCGCGCCCGCGAGAATGCCGCGCGTGGCGAGCGGCAGCGTTACGCGGAAGAACACCGCCGCTTCGCCGAGCCCGAGCGTGCGCGCGGCGCGCTCGAGATGCGGATCGACGCCTTCGAACGCAGCGCGCGCCGACTTCAGGATCAACGGAAACGCGACGACCATCGACGCGATCACCGCGCCTTGCCACGTGAAGACGAGCTCGATGCCGAGCGTGTCGAGCCACGCGCCGAACACGCCGCGCCGGCCGAGCAGCACGAGCAGGTAATAGCCGAGTACCGTCGGCGGCAGCACGAGCGGCAGCGTCAGCAGCGAATCGACGACGTCGCGCAGCGGCGAGCGCCAGCGCGCGAGCACGAACGCGGCCGCGACGCCGAGCACGATATCGAGCCCGGTCGCCCAGCCGGCAACCTTCAACGACAGCAGCAGCGGTACCCAGGCGTCTTGCATCGCGCTACGCTCACTTGCCCGCGGGCTTGAAACCGAACGTCGACAGCACGGCCTGGCCCTGCGGCGACGCGACGAAGTCGATGAACGACTGCGCCTGCGCGGCGTGGCGGCTGTCCTTGACCACGGCGATCGGATAGGTGATGGCCGTCTTCGTCGGCACCGTCAGCGCGACCTTCACGCGGCCCGGCATGATCGCGGCGTCGGTACCGAACACGAAGCCTGCGTCGACCTCGCCGCGCGCGACATAGTCGAGGCTCTGGCGCACGTTGGCGGCCAGCACACCCTTCGCGCTGATGGCGTCCCACACGCCTGCCGCGCGCAGCGCGCCTTCGGTGTAGCGGCCGACCGGCACCGATGCCGGGTCGCCATACGCGATGCGCTTCACGCCGGGCGCGGTCAGGTCGTTCAGCGACGTCGGCGCGGCCGCGTGGCTGTCCGCCGGCACGATCAGCACGAGCGAGTTCGCCGCGAAATCGCGACGCGTGCCGGGCACGATCACCTTTTCGTCAACGGCGCGATCCATCGCCTTCTGGTCGGCCGACGCGAACACGTCGGCCGGCGCGCCCTTGGCGATCTGCTGCATCAGCACGTCCGACGCGCCGAAGTTGAACAGCACCTTGGTGTCCGGATGCTGCTTCTCGTACGCGTCGCCGACGGCCTTGAACGCGTTCGTCAGGCTGGCGGCGGCCGACACGACGAGTTCGTTGGCAGCGGAAGCGGGCGCGCTGAACCCGATACCGGCAGCGGCAAGCGTGGCGATCGGCAGCAGTCGGAGCAGGGTGCGGCGAAGCGGACGGACGGTTGAGCGCATGGTGGATTCGTTTTGAATGGGTGGAAACCGTAATCGTAATATAGGGCGGGTTATAACGCTCGACATACCGCTCATGCGACGGCGCGCATGAAATGGTCAGACCTGAAAGGGGGGCGGGCGTGACGGCCGGGCGGCCGGTCACGTACGGAGCGTTTGCGACGACGACTGGGTGCGCTGCAGCGACGATGGCTGCGATGCGGGGCGGTAGTTCGGATTGGCCTTCCAGCGCGCGCGGACGAACGGGCGCTCGTGGCCCGACAGGTGCAGCGCCACCTGGGTGACCCAGCGATGCGACGGCACCGTGATGCCGTGCAGCGCCACGGTGACGAGCGCGAGGCTCGCGACGACCGCGGGCACCGACCAGCGGTGCGGCACCGCGCGCCACGAACCGGCGATGAACGCGAGCGCGGCGATCGCGCCGACGATGCAGCCGGTGATCGATTCGGACGGTGAATGCGCGTCGAGCGCGACGCGCGACACGCCGACCGCGACGCCGGCCGCGAGCCCGAGCGCGATGCCGGCGATCCGCACCGGCGTGCGGGTGCGGATCAGCGCCAGGAAAATCGCGACCGGATAGACCGACGTCGACAGCATCGCATGGCCGCTGAACCCCGTGAAGTCCCACTTGCGGATGCCGATCCCCCAGCCGAGGAACGCGATCTTCGTGAGCGCGACCACGCCGATCGCGGCCGCGAGCACGCCGAGCCACGCGGCTGCGCGCTGCCACGAGTAGCCGAGCGCGAGCCAGACGGCGATCGTGATCGCGAGCGGCAAGGTCAGGCCGGCGCCGCCGAACGCGGTGATCATGATCCACAGGTGAGACGACAGGTCGAACATCGGGAAGGGGGCGAACGAAGGCGGGGAAGATGCTTAAATCAACGCGCAAGCCGGGAAGAACGACTACAACGGATACAAGCGGCGAAGCCCCAGTATAGCGCCGCGTACGCATGAGCCCCGTTTTTTGCGCGGCCGGGAATTCACCGCGTGCAGGAAAAATCCCAGAAACAATGTTATGGTGCATTGCACAAAGTCGAACGATGCATCCGCCGTGGTGCCCCTATTTTTCCTGACTGCGAGCCCGATCGATGACCAAAAGTCTGACCAAGGTGTGGCTGGGCGGCATGAAACGCATGCTGTCTCCGGCCGCCAAGCGCGCGGCGCGCGATGCGCAGCGCATCACACGCGACGCCCTCGAGGCTGCGGCCTCTCCCGTCGTGTCCGATCTGTCCCCGCCGCGCGAATCGCGCGTGCGGCCGCGCGCGGCCGCCTGGGCGGCCGGCGAGTGGACGCGCGGCGAACATCCGATGGCGCCCGCGCTCGGGCGCCTCGTCCAGCATCTCGCGTATGGCCTCTACGTGCCGCCCGGCCGCCGGCGTGGTGCGATGCCGCTCGTCGTGATGCTGCACGGCTGCCAGCAGTCTGTCGACGAATTCGTGCAGGGCACGCGGATGAACCTGCTGGCCGACAAGCACGGCTTCGCGGTGCTGTATCCGGAGCAGTCGCCGCGCGCACACGCGCACGGCTGCTGGCACTGGTATGAAGACACCGACCGCGCGGGCCGCGGCGAGGCGAACGCGGTGGCGTCGCTCGTCGACACGCTCGTCGACGAACGCGGTTTCGACGCGTCGCGTGTCTATGTCGCGGGGCTGTCGGCCGGTGCGGGCCTTGCGGCGCTGCTTGCACTGCACCATCCCGACCGTTTCGCGGCGGTGGCGCTGCACTCGGGCCCCGCGCTCGGCGAGGCGAATTCCGGCATTACGGCGATGGACGTGATGCGGCGCGGCGTGCGGCAGAACCCGGCCGCGGCCGTCGACGCGCTGGTCGATGCCGCCGCGTATCCGGGCATGCCTGCGTTGATCGTCCAGGGCGACGGCGACCACGTGGTCGCGCCGAAGAATGCCGACCAGCTCACGGTGCAGTTCATGCGCCTGAACGGGCTCGCCGACAGCCGCGGCGCACTGCGCGGCGGCGAGCGGGTCGAGACGCGCGACGCGGGCGCGCAGATCACCGATGTCTGTCGCGACGGCGAGCCGGTCGTGCGGCTCTGCCATGTGAAAGGGCTCGATCACGCCTGGGCCGGCGGCGATGAAGCCGTGCCGTTTCATGCGGCGGTCGGCCCCGACGCGAGCGCGATGATCTGGGCCTTTTTCGAAGCACATCGGCGCACTGTGGCGACCGAACGACGCATCGGCTGATCGACGCTGGTCAAATCCTAGGGTTTTCCCTATAATTCGGGAAAACCCTAGTCAAAGACCCTTCGAATTGCGAGATCAACCATGTACCTGCTGAGCCACCTCTTCCTGATGCTGACCAAGAACGCTGAGAAGGCCTCGAAAGAGCGCGCCGACGCGTATCTGGCCGACGCGACCGACATCTACGATCTCGAATTCCGTATGCGCAAGATCGATCGCGAAGCGGCGATGAACCGCGCGTATTCGTTCGGCGCGCGCTAAGCGGCGCAGGGCGGGCCAGCTGGTCCGCCGTTCCGGCGAGTCACGCAGCAAAAAGGGCGCGTGCGGCATGTAGCCGCACGCGCCCTTTTTGCATGCGTAGCGTTGCGTCAGACGACCGTCAGGCGCACCGGCACGTTGTTGCGCGTCGCATTCGAATACGGGCACACGTGGTGTGCCTTTTCGACCAGCGCTTGCGCATCGGCCTTGTCGAACCCCGGCAGCGACACGCGCAACTCGACGTCGAGCCCGAAGCCGCCTGCGTCGTTCGGGCCGATGCCCACTTCCGCCGTGACCTGCGTGTCGGCCGGCAGTGCCTTCTTGTCCTGGCCGGCGACGAATTTCATCGCGCTCAGGAAGCAGGCCGAGTAACCTGCGGCAAACAGTTGCTCCGGGTTCGTGCCTTCCGCGCCCGTGCCGCCGAGTTCGCGCGGCGCGGCCAGCTTCACTTCCAGCTTGTTGTCAGCGGATACCGCGCGGCCGTCGCGGCCACCTGTGCTCGTGGCGCTGGTCTTGTACAGAATGTTCATCGTGCAGCTCCTGTCGGGAAAAGGGAGGAAAAGCGGCCCGGTCGAACGGGATGTCGCCGGCCACGAAGAAAATATAGAACACAAATAATTTGTGTGCAAATTAAATTTTTAAAAATGGCCCGGTCATGCCGGGCCGGTTTGTCGAGGCTCGCCTGTCAGCGTTCGTTGGCGGCCGACAGCGCGTCGCGCAACTGCTGGAGATCGGCGCGCAACCTGACCAGGAACTCGGGGGATTGCTGCATCGCGCAAAAGAGATCGGCGGGTACCGAACGCGCGCGGTCCTTCAGCGCACGGCCTTCCGGCGTCACGCGCACGTTCACGACGCGTTCGTCGGTCGCGCTGCGCACGCGCCCGACGTAGCCGAGCGCCTCCAGCCGCTTCAGCAGGGGCGTGACCGTGGCCGGGTCGAGGTCGAGCCGCGCGGCGATGTCCTTCACGGCGATGTCGTCGCGCTCCCACAGCACGAGCATCGCGAGATATTGGGGATAGGTCAGCGACAGCTTGTCGAGCAGCGGCTTGTACGCTTTCGTCATCGCGTGCGAAGTCGAGTAGAGCGCGAAGCAGAGTTGCTCGTCGAGCGTCTGGGGCAGCGGGGGCAGGCGGTCCATGATCCGGGAGGCGCGGCGAACGCGCGAACAATTTGCACACAAATTATTTTGCGCGCAAAAGATCGGGATGAACAGGGGGCGGCCGGCGAGCGGCGATGGCCAACGGAGGCGGGAAAGGGAGGGGGCGGATCAGGCGGGTGCGCCGGGAGGCAAACCCGGCGCGGAGAACGGCGGGCCGGCGACGTGCGCCGGCCTGGAGGCTTCAGCGGCCCGACGTGGTCGTCGTCGCGCCCGGTTCCTGTACGCCGAAGCAGCCGCGATAGGTCGCGTAGAACGAGCAGTACAGCATCGCGACGATGATGATCGTCACCGGCATCATGATCGTCAGCGCATAGGCGCCGGCGCCGAGCGCCTGCAGCAGCAGCGACAGCGCGAGCGACGTACCGAGCGCGACGCCGAACCACAGCACGCCGTAGACGGCGAACGCGCCGCGATTGCGCCAGCAGCTGACGACGCTGAAGAACAGCGCCTTGGCGGGCGGGACGTCGTGCCAGGCGACCAGCACCGGCGCGAACCAGAACAGCATCGCGACCGGCAGGTAGAGCAGCGTCGCGAAGAACAGCGCGCCGAGCGTGCCTTGTGCGGCGAGCGTTTCCGGCGTCGTGCCCGCTTCGTCCGCTGCGCCCATCATCACGTGGAACAGCGCGCCGCCGTCCACGAACGACGAAGCGGCGAACACGAGCACCATCGACGCGACGTAGATCACGCCGAGCACGAGCAGCCGCTGGGTCGCGACGGTGCCATACGAGCGGAAGCCGTCGACGAGGATCGTCGGCATCACGGGCTTGCCGGCCACCGTGTCGCGGCACGCGGCCATGAAGCCGACCGCGATGCCGGGAATGAACACCAGCGGCAGCGCGGAGCCGATCACGGGCACCATCGACACCAGCGTGATCGCCAGCAGGTACGTGAAGAACAGCGTGATGAACGCGAGCGGGTTCCGGCGGAACAGCCAGATGCCTTGACGGAACCAGACATAGCCCGTTTTGGCGGGCACTTCGATCAGTTGCATGCGGTTTGGATCTCGGGAAGCGCGGGCGTATGCGCGATACGCTCGCGCAGGATGCGTTCGAAATGGCCGGGGTCGTGCGGCTTGAGCATCTCGGCCGCGCGCGGCAGGTAGAAGTCGTACAGGCGCGACACCCAGAAGCGGTACGCGCCCGCGCGCAGCATGTCGCTCCAGTGGCGGCGCTCCTCGGCCGTGAACGGCCGCACGGTCTGGTACGCGCGCAGCAGCGCATCGGCGCGCGCGACGTCGAGCACGCCGGTCGCGAGGTCGACGCACCAGTCGTTGACCGTGACCGCGACGTCGAACAGCCACTTGTCGCAGCCCGCGAAATAGAAATCGAAGAAGCCGCCGAGCCGCACGTCGTGGCCGGTGCCGGGCGCCGCGTGCGCGAACAGCACGTTGTCGCGGAACAGGTCGCAATGGCACGGCCCGGCCGGCAGCACCGCGTAGTCGTCCGATGCGAAGAAGCTGGCCTGGTGCGCGAGCTCGCCTTCCAGCAGCGCGCGCTGCTCATCCGAGATGAACGGCACGATCGCCGGCACGTTCTCCTGCCACCACGGCAGGCTGCGCAGGTTCGGCTGGTTGCGCGGATAGTCGCGGCCGGCGAGGTGCAGGCGCGCGAGCATCTGCCCGACCTCGATGCAGTGTTCGACCCCCGGTGCGAGTTCGGCCGCACCGTCGAGCTTCGTGACGATCGCGGCCGGCTTGCCGTGCAGCGCGCCGAACAGCGCGCCGTCGTCACGCGGGATCGGATCCGGCACCGGCACGCCGTGGCCGGCCAGATGGCGCATCAGGTCGAGGTAGAACGGCAGTTGCTGCGCCGTGAGCTTTTCGAAGATCGTGAGGACGTACTCGCCGCGCGTCGTCGTCAGGAAGAAATTGCTGTTCTCGATACCGGACGGAATGCCGCGGAACGCAAGCACGTCGCCCAGTTCGTAGTGGCGCATCCATTGCGCGAGATCGGAGTCGGAAACAGCAGTGAAAACGGCCATGCGGGATGCGTCAGGTCAGGGTGTCGGCACGCGGGCGGCGTGCGTCGCGACAGCAGGTGAAGGGAGGCGGCGCGCGGCGTTCGACGCGGCGCGCCACGGAATCAGTAGCGCAGGTTCAGCGACGGCAGGCGCGTGATCGGGATGCCCGCGTCGTGCGGCTTCGGCGACGTGTCGGGCGTCGAGCTCATCTGGTAGCGCGTGCCGAAGTTCGACTTCACGTCGATCTCGACCGGTTTGCCGCGATCGCGGTACTCGGTGACTTCGGTGCCGTTCTTGCTCTTTTCGTGGAAGCTCGGCGTGCGGCGGATGTCGGCGAAGTCGACTTTCGACGTGACTTCGGCGCCCGGCCGGTTGATCTTGCGGAGATCCGGCAGGCCGGCGGCCTCGTTGGCCTCGGCCCGAGCCTGCGCGTCGGCGTCAGGCGTGCCGCCGGCGGCGTGAGCGACGCTGGCGGCGGCAAACGCGGCGGCAGCGGCGACGAGAATGAGCGGCTTCATGATGAGTCTCCAGTGAACCCACCGATTTTAGCAAATACTGCGCCCCATCCGGCCCTCGCGTGCGTAAGGGCAGCCATAAGGGCGACCGGGTTCCGTGGTAATGTCGTCGGATCAGACGAGGTGATGAAAATGAAGAACGATTTGAGCCGCCGGCACCGTGTGCTGACGCCCGAAAGCCCGTCGGTCGAGGCTTTCGACGATCCGATCGCCGCCGTCGCGCGGCTGTCCGCCATTTACGACACGAACACGGGGTTCCTGCGCGACGCATTCGCGCGCTATCGCCGCCACGAACCGATTACCGAGCACGTGCGCGCGTGCTACCCGTTCGTGCGCATTCGCACCGACGTCAACACGCACGTCGATTCGCGCCGCTCCTACGGTTTCGTCGCGGGCCCCGGCGTGTTCGAGACGACGGTCACGCGCCCCGATCTCTTCGCGAACTACTACCGCGAGCAACTGCGCCTGCTGTCGAAGAACCACCATGTGAAGATCGAGATCGGCGTGTCGTCGCAGCCGATTCCGATTCATTTCGCGTTTCCGGAAGGCATCCATCTCGAGGGCGAGCTCGACCGCGACCGCCTGCTCGCGATGCGCGACATCTTCGATACGCCCGACCTGTCGTATCTCGACGACCGCATCGTCAACGGCACGTTCGAGCCGGCGCCGGGCGAGCCGCATCCGCTCGCGCTGTTCACGGCCGCGCGCGTCGACTTCTCGCTGCACCGGCTGCGTCACTACACGGCGACGTCGCCCACGCATTTCCAGAACTACGTGCTCTACACGAACTACCAGTTCTACATCGACGAGTTCGTGAAGCTCGGCCGCACGGTGATGACGGAGAGCGACGATCCCGAGGTGCGTGCGTACCGCAGCCAGTACAGCTCGTTCGTCGAGCCGGGCGATGTCGTGACCTACAACGCGAACCTCGGCAGCGAGCCGGCCGAGGGCGCCGCGCCGCCGCGCCTGCCGCAGATGCCCGCGTATCACCTGAAGCGCGCGGACGGCAGCGGGATCACGATGGTCAACATCGGCGTCGGCCCGTCGAACGCGAAGACGATCACCGATCACATCGCGGTGCTGCGTCCGCATGCGTGGGTGATGCTCGGTCACTGCGCGGGGCTGCGTAATACGCAGCGCCTCGGCGACTACGTGCTCGCACACGGCTACGTGCGCGAGGATCACGTGCTCGACGCCGACCTGCCGCTGTGGGTGCCGATTCCGGCGCTCGCCGAAGTGCAGCTCGCGCTCGAGCGCGGGGTGGCCGACGTCACGCGGCTGGAGGGCGCGGAACTGAAGCGCGTGATGCGCACGGGCACGGTCGCGAGCGTCGACAACCGCAACTGGGAGCTGCGCGATCATCGCGAACCCGTGCAGCGCCTGTCGCAGAGCCGCGCGATTGCGCTCGACATGGAAAGCGCGACGATCGCCGCGAACGGTTTCCGCTTCCGTGTGCCGTACGGCACGCTGCTGTGCGTGTCGGACAAGCCGCTGCACGGCGAGCTGAAGTTGCCGGGGATGGCCGACACGTTCTATCGCGGGCAGGTCGACCAGCATCTGCAGATCGGCGTGAAGGCGATGGAGATCCTGCGCACGAACGGGCTCGACAAGCTGCATAGCCGGAAACTGCGCAGCTTTGCGGAAGTGGCGTTCCAGTAACGCGCATGACTGGCAGGGGGGAGGGCGATCCCCTGTCGGGCTTCACGGCGGCAGGCGCGTGCCTGCGTCACCCCTCCGGTCGCCCGGACACTCGTCGTGGCCGCAATGCGGCCTTCGCACTCGGACGCGATCATGTTCTCCAATTTGGAAGTTGTCCTATAGTTTTGTCCTTGTCATCGAGAATATGCTCTCCTGCGTGGCGTTCTCCGACGCCCGCACGAAGGAGCGGCGAACAGCCGATCCAATTGATTTCTATAATATTGAGAGTAGACATATCCGATGAAAATCAAAATCCTGCTGGCTTCCCTGATGCTCACTGCTTCGCTGTCGGCCATGGCCCAAGCGGTGATCGGTCCATCCAAGCCGAAGCCGCCTTGCGAAAGAGAAGCGGTGCTCGGCCCGTCCGATCCTTGCAAACCCGTCGCAGTGGTCGGCCCGAGCAAACCCAAACCGTGTTGGTGCTACATCGTTAAGTAAGCCGTGAAACAGGCGCACCCATCCTTGGGTGCGCCTCGTTCGCAGGTTGAAGAGCGACAGAGAAGGGAACGCGTCGATGGCGCGACGGAGCGGCCTCTACTGCGCAAGCCCGGGGGAGACACCGGCAGCCTCGAGATTTCATCGTTCATCAGCCGTCGGCTTTTTCTCGTCATTGTGATCGTTACGGTCTCCGTTCTGAGCGGCGCCATGAAGGCGTGCCCGGCACGGAGGATCGATTGAAGGCGGTGACGGTATTCGTCTGCGTCGCCGTCGGCGGCGTCAGCTGGGTGCGTTGAACTGCATGTGCTCCAGTGGCGCGGGCCGCACGTTCCGTTGTCTTCGCGCCGCGCAAGCCTTCAACCGGGTCAGCTCCCCGCATCGCCATTACCACTGCACCGGTTCGACCGTTCGATTGAACGCGACCTCGAGCAACGCGTTTTCAGCATCGTCGAGCGTCAGATCGAGCGCCGCGAGCGCATCGTCCAAGTGATGCGGCTTCGACAGCCCGACGATCGGCGCGGTGACGCCGGGCCGGTGCAGCGCCCACGCCAGGGCAATCCGCGCAGGCGGTAGCCCATGCGCCTGCGCCACCTGCCTGACCGCATCGACGGTCGCCTCGACCGCGTCGCGCCCGTCGTACCAGGACACCATTTGCCGGTCGGTTGCGGCCCGCGTCGTCGCCGCATCACGCGAGCCGGCCAGTAGCCCGCGGCCGAGCGGGGACCACGGCGTGTAGGCTATCCCTTCTGCGATGCAAAGCGGCAGCATGTCGCGCTCGTCGTCGCGGCAGATCAGGCTGTACTGGCTCTGCATCGATACGAATCGGGCGAGTCCGTGATGCCGTTGAAACGCGAGCATCTTCATGAATTGCCACGCATGCATCGACGACGCGCCGAGGTAGCGGACCTTGCCGCTCCTCACGAGGGTATCGAGCGCATCGAGCGTTTCTTCGATCGGCGTGTCCGGATCGAACCGGTGGATCACGTAGAGATCGACGTAATCCGTCCCGAGGCGCTGCAGCGACGCATCGATGCTGGCGAGCAGATGCTTGCGCGACAGCCCGCGCGCATTCGGCCCGTCGCCGGTCGGAAAGAACGCCTTGGTTGCGATCACCACATCGTCGCGCGTCGCGAAATCGCGCAGCGCGCGCCCGAGAATGCGCTCGCTCTCGCCGCCCGAGTAGATGTCGGCCGTGTCGAAGAAATTCACCCCCGCATCGAGTGCCGTGCGAATGAAAGGGCGAGCCACCTCCTCGGTCGTGACCCACGGGCGCCATGACGGGTCGCCGTAGGTCATGCAGCCCAGGCACAGCGTCGACACCTTCAGCCCGGACGCTCCCAGTCTCACGTATTCCATCGGTTCTTCCTCCGTGGCAGTGCCGGTCAGCGCATGCCGCCGATCGTGTAGCCGCCGTCGACCAGGAGCGATTCGCCCGTCACGAAGCGCGCTTCGTCGCTGCAAAGCCAGACGGCCGCGTCGGCCACGTCTTCGGGCGTGCCGATCCGCCGGGCGGGCGTGAATGCGGCGAACGGGCGGAACATCTCGTTGTCGCCGAAACGGCGCGCCATCGGCGTATCGATGATGCCGGGGTTCACGTTGTTGATCCGGATGCCGTGCGGGCCGCCTTCGAGCGCGACCGCGCGCACCAGCGCATCGAGCGCGCCCTTGCTGGCCGAATAGGTCGACGAGCCGGCAAGCGCGCCTTTCGCGAGCCACGACGACGTATTGACGATCGCACCGCCGCCGTGCGCGAGCATTGCCTCCATTTCGTATTTGATCGACAGCCACGTACCCTTGAGATTGGTGGCGATCACCGTGTCGAAGTCGGCCTCGGTCTGTTCCACGATCGGCGCGAACGCCCCTTCCGTACCCGCATTGTTGAATGCCGCATGCAATGCGCCGTAGCGTCCGATCGTTGCGTCGACGAGCGCACGCACGCCATCGGCGGAGGCGACGTCGATGGTTATCGCGAAGGCTTCGCCGCCGCGCCCGGTAATCGCGCGCACGGTTTCGTCGAGCGGCGCCGCGCGCCGTCCGGCAACGACGACGCGGGCGTCTTCACGCGCGAATGCGAGCGCGGCCGCCCGGCCGATGCCGGTGCCGCCGCCGGTGACGAGCGCGACGCGTCCGTCGAGCCGGGGCCGCGTCGCGGCGGAAGAGGTTGACAGGCTCCGTGAATCGGACATGACGAGTTGCTCCATGTGAAGGGAAACGAGCCGGCCGACTGGCCGGGGCAGGGTCGAGCTGCTTAGTCCTGGCGGTCGGGCACCGTCAGGGGCGCGCCAGGCGTGCCGGCGTAGAACACGATCAGTTCGGCGCGCTCGTCGCCGGTCTCGCCGCGATGGGCGCCGTCGACCATTTCCGGCACCACGTCGCCGGGACCGAGCGCCAGCCGCTTGCCGTCGCTGCGGCGCACGGCGGTGAGGTGGCCCGACAGCACGTAGCCGATGTTGATCGACGGATGCGTATGCCACGGCAATACCGCGTGCGGCGGAATCGTGTAGCGTACGACCGTGATTTCCGGTTGTCCTGACGGATAGGTGCGATACCGCGAGCCGTCCCACGCATGCGTGGTTCGCAGCAGTACCGTCTCGGTCACGCGGCTGCCCGCGTCCGCTTCCTGTGCGATTGCTCGCGGCGAACCGGCGACGATCAATGCGGCCGCGAAGACGGTTCGCGAAACGACTGAAAATGAAAATGTGTTCATGGCGACGGGCCGTTTGGCCCCGGGTATCCAGACAGCGCCATTGTGCGAAGCAGGGTGCCGCGCGAATAGCACCTGACCGGTTGAAACCGATTCAACCGATCGGACAGGCGTTACGATGCCAGGGACGATCGCCCGGGCGTTCCGGGCTTGACGGGAGCTGCGAATGGATCGGTTGAAGGCGCTGACGGTATTCGTCCGTATCGCGGCCGCGGGCGGTATCAGCGCGGGCGCCCGCGAGCTGGGCATGACGCCGCAAGCGGCCAGCAAGCAGGTCGCGGCGCTGGAAGCGCTGTTGAACGTGCGGCTGCTCCAGCGCTCGACGCGCGGGATCGTGCTGACGCTCGAGGGTGAGCGTTTGCTTGCACAGTGCCGCGGCGCTGTCGGGGAACTGGAGAGCGCGCTGCGCATGCTCGACGACGATCGGGCGCACGCGGCCGGCACGATCCGTGTTGCGGCGCCGTATTCGCTGGCTCGGCGCTTTCTCGCGCCACTGCTCGGCGAATTCTGCGACCGGCAGCCGGGCGTCACGGCCGAGCTGATCGTCAGCGACGACATGGCCGACATCGTCGAACAGCGGATCGACATCGCCGTGCGGACCGGCAATCTGCCCGACAGCGGGCTCGTTGCACGACGCATCGCCGATCTGCAATTGATCGTCTGCGCGGCGCCCGCGTATCTGCGTCGACACGGCGAGCCGCAGACGATCGACGCACTGCGCGATCATCGTTGCACCGCGTTCCTGTATCCGCGCACCGGCAAGCCGTTTCCGTGGGAATTCCTGGTTGATGGTCGGGTCGACACACGACAGATCGCCCCGTTCATCGCGACCAACGACATCGATGCGGAACTCGACACGGTACTGAGCGGCGCCGCGATCGGCCAGTTCTTCGGCTATTCGGTTCACGCGCACATTCGCGAGGGGCGTCTCGTGCCGCTGCTGACCCGGCACGCGACCTGCCGTTACGGCCTGCACCTGTGCATGCCGCAGCGCATGCACCTGCCGCGGAGGAGCCGTTTGCTGATGGATTTCCTCGCCGCCCGGCTTGGCGCGCATCCGGATCTCGCACCGCTTTCGTTTGCGGAGGTGTCGGCATGACACACGCGTGATCGCGGGCGAGCCTCCGTGCGGCTGCGCGTCGTCGCTCCGCGCTCGCCCATCTTCAAGAGCCCCGGCTGGCCATGACAGTCGTCATGGTCGCGATCGGCGCGTTCGTCGGGCCGTGCGACGTCGTCACGGCCAATGCGAACCCTGGTGGCGAGTCGGGCGAGGTCGCCGCGCCGTTGCGTGCGCCGCAGAGGCCCGCATCACCTGAAGCCGGGTTCGGGCATCGGGAGGCGGTACGCGCTCGCCGAGCATCAGTTCACGAGCTCGGCGTTGCGAGCGACAGGTCTTGATGCGTCTCGCGCATCGCGGCGAGTGCGGCTTCGAGCATCGCGATCGCATCCGTGCGCCGCTTGATCGCCAGCCGCTGTTCTCCGAGCGCCCGCAGCGGCGCGCCGCCGAAATAGTCCATGATGTCGGGCAGGCGGCGCACGACGCCGCGGCTGCCCCAACAGCCGTCGTCGATTTCCGATGGAAAGACCCACACACGCGCCGCGATGGTGGCGATCGGCACGCCTTCCGCGCGAGCCACAGCGGCGGTCACGTCCGCAATCAGCCCAGCACGCGCGGCGTCCGTGTACTGCCCTTCCGGCACGGTCGGCACGATCCGATAGATCGGCGCGGGCGCGACCGCCCCGGCGCGATACACGGCCGCCGGCCGATGGACGAAGATCCATGTCACGTCCCGCACGCGCGGATTGTCGGGATCGAGTCCCTCGTGGCGGATCAGCGTGTCCGTCAGTTCTTCCATCAGTTGTGCTTCGGCATCCGGTGCGAGCGCGCCTTCGGGAATGTATACGTCGATCATCGGCATGATGGTGTCCTGGTTCGGTGGAGAGGGTGCCGCTCCGAGGCGGGGCGACGTGAATCCAGTGTACGAACCTCGTGCTGACGCGCAGAGTGGCGAAACTGCCATTCGACGATGCCATTTCCGACACCGTGCCCTACGCCAGCTGCACGCGGTTATTGCGTGAAGCGACGGCGATACTCGCCGGGGGAGATGCCGGTTTCGCGCTTGAACAACTGCCGAAAGCCGCTGATGTCCGCGTAGCCGACGCGCTCGCAGACCGTGTCGATCGCGAGCTTCGTTTCCGCGAGCAGCCGCTTCGCGACTTCGATCCTGAGGGTCTGCAGATACCTGAGCGGCGGCGCGCCCACCGCGTCCCTGAACCGGCGATGGAGCGTGCGTTCGCTCATCGCGACGTGATCGCTCAGCCGGGCGAGGCTGAAGGGTTCCCGCAGGTGCTTTTCCATCCAGCGCTGGGCGCGCGCGATGGTTGGATCGTCGTGCCCGCGATGGCCCATCCGGTCGAGGTCGATGAACGAATCCTGCGAGACGCGGTTCATGTCGATCAGCATGAGCCTGGCGACCGACGCGGCAAGGCGCGCATTCGCCAGTTTGTCGATGAGTCGCAGCGCGAGATTCTGGTACGAGGTGACGGCGCCGCCGCACAGGATGCCGTCCTGCTCGGTCAGGATGTCCGACGCACGCAGCGCTACGTCCGGATAGCGTGCGCGGAAGCTCGATGCTTTCGACCAGTGCGTCGTGGCAAGGCGGCCGTCGAGCAGGCCGGCCTCCGCGAGCAGGAATGTGCCGGTGCAGTACGTCGCGATCAGCGTGCCGCGTGCGTGTTGCCGGCGCAGCGCGTCGAACAGTGGCGCGAGCGTTACGGGCCGATCGAGCAGCCGCTCGAGATCCGCGACGAACGGGCTGGTCAGCCAGATCGCGTCGGCGGGGCTGCTGCCGTCGATCGCGCCATCGACCGGGATGATCTGGCCGGAGGTCGTTCGCACCGGCCGTCCGCCGATCGATTCGACGCGCCAGCGAAACGGTGCGCTCGTGCGGCCCTGCGAAGTCGTCGAGGCGAGATGGTTGGCCGCCGCGAGCATGTCAGTCGGCGCGGCGACGCCGGATGCAAGGGCCTGGTCGACGACCCAGATTCGGATGAGCGGCATGAGTGGCGGAAATGGCCTCGGAGAAGGGCGATACTACCACCCGGTGCCGAGCGATTTCGCGGATCGTCAGGCCGTCGATTCATGCGGTCGGCGCTCGACAATCAAAAGGCCGCCCGGCGGCGCCGAAGCGCCCGGGCGGCCTTGCGTGCATCGAGCGACCGCGCCGTGCCGGTCAGCACTCGCCTTTCTTCGCGTGTCCCGGCGGGCAGTGATAGCCGCGGTGATCGTCACGGCCGCGATAGCGCTGGTGATCCTCCCACTCGCGGCGTTCCCAGTAGCGGCGGCCGTCCCAGTAGCGATCGCCATGCCAGCCAATGATGATCGCGGGCGCCGGGGCGACCACGACGGGCGCAGGCGCGACGACGACCGGTGCGGGCGTGCCGATGTTGACGTCGACGTTGACGGCGTGGGCGAGGCCGGACAGCGAAAGGCCGAGGCCGGCGAAGGCAAGGGCGATCAGCGAGCGTTGCATGTTCTTTTCCGTGAGGTCGTTATAAGAGGCCGGCGCGACACGATGGAAGCGAGGGGGGCCGTTCCACCGGGGGGAACGCCGCGCCGACACAATGCAGTGTGCTGGTACGCGACGAAAAAGGCGAGGCGTGTTTGTTACGGCGGATTGGCGGCCGGCAGGCGCGTGGGAGCGGATACCACGCCGAACCGTTTGACAATGGCGGGCTGCGGGCAGGGCGGGCCGCGCTGTGTCGCACGGCGCCGGCTGCGCGAATTTGACATTCGGCGGCGCGCGGCTGCGGCGCGGGATTAACAGCGCGTTACAAAGTGACACACGGCAGGTGGCGGGATCGCCACGCGTGCCGTGCGGGAAGCCGTCCGCCGGCCGCCGGCCGTCGGGCCGGTGGACGTCACGGATGGATTACAGATAGAACATCCGGTCTTCTTCGGGGCGCGGCGGATGGCCGTCTTCGTCCGAACCTTCTTCCTCGCCGCTGTCCTCGTAGAATGCGAGCACCGCGTCGAGCACCTGGTCGGGATCGTCGATCACCTGCATCAGGTCCATGTCTTCCGGATTGATGAGGCGCATCGGGATCAGCTGGTCGCGGAACCACTGCAGCAGCCCCTTCCAGAACTCGCTGCCGACGAGGATGATCGGTACGAGGCGCGACTTCTTCGTCTGGATCAGCGTGAGCACTTCGGACAGCTCGTCGAGCGTGCCGAAGCCGCCCGGCATCACGATCACCGCATCCGAATTCTTCACGAACGTGACCTTGCGCGTGAAGAAGTGGCGGAAGCGCAGCGAGATGTCCTGGTAGTGGTTGCCGGCCTGCTCGTGCGGCAGCTCGATGTTCAGGCCGACCGACGGCGCCTTGCCGGCGTGCGCGCCCTTGTTGGCCGCTTCCATGATGCCGGGGCCGCCGCCGGAGATCACGGCGAAGCCGGCGTCGGACAGCTTGCGTGCGATCTGCACGGCGAGCTTGTAGTGCGGCGTATCGGGCTTGAGACGGGCAGAACCGTAGATGCTGACGGCCGGGCGGATCTCCGACAGGTACTCGGTCGCCTCGATAAACTCTGCCATAATCGTGAACATCTGCCACGATGCGCGCGCCTTCTTGGCCGTCGCGCGTTCTTGATCTGCGAGCGAACGCAGACTCGGAATCACTTTTCTCTTGTTCATAATGCCTGAAGAACGAAATCTGGAAGGTAAGACCCTGCTATTGGTTGACGGTTCGAGCTATCTGTATCGGGCTTACCATGCGATGCCTGATTTGCGTGGCCCTGGCGGGGAGCCGACCGGAGCGCTCTACGGAATCATCAACATGCTGCGCCGTATGCGCAAGGAAGTCAGTGCAGAGTATAGCGCTTGCGTGTTCGATGCAAAGGGCAAGACGTTCCGTGACGACCTTTATGCCGACTATAAGGCAAACCGTCCGTCGATGCCGCCTGATCTCGCGTTGCAGGTCGAACCGATCCACGGCGCCGTGCGTGCGCTCGGCTGGCCGCTGCTGATGGTCGAAGGTGTCGAGGCCGACGACGTGATCGGCACGCTCGCGCGCGAAGCCGAGCGCCACGGGATGAACGTGATCGTATCGACGGGCGACAAGGATCTCGCGCAGCTCGTGACCGACCACGTGACGCTCGTCAACACGATGACCAACGAGACGCTCGACCGCGACGGCGTGATCGCGAAGTTCGGCGTGCCGCCCGAGCGCATCATCGACTACCTCGCCCTGATCGGCGACACCGTCGACAACGTGCCGGGCGTCGAGAAATGCGGGCCGAAGACGGCCGTGAAATGGCTGGCGCAGTACGACAGCCTCGACGGCGTGATCGAGCATGCCGGCGACATCAAGGGCGTGGTCGGCGACAACCTGCGCCGCGCGCTCGACTTCCTGCCGCTCGGCCGCACGCTCGTGACCGTCGAGACGGCCTGCGATCTCGCGCCGCATCTCGAATCGATCGAAGCGTCGTTGAAGACCGACGGCGAAGCGCGCGACCTGCTGCGCGACATCTTCGCGCGCTACGGCTTCAAGACCTGGCTGCGCGAAGTCGACAGCGCGCCGGCGGAAGGCGGCGGCGCCGATGCGCCGGACGGCGAGCCGGCGCCGGTGGTGGCGGCCGACATTGCCCGCGAATACGACACGATCCAGACCTGGGCGCAATTCGACGCGTGGTTCGCGAAGATCGACACGGCCGCGCTGACCGCGTTCGACACCGAGACGACCTCGCTCGACCCGATGCTCGCGCGGCTCGTCGGCCTGTCGTTCTCGGTCGAGCCGGGCAAGGCTGCGTACCTGCCGGTTGCGCACCGCGGCCCCGACATGCCCGAACAGCTTCCGCTCGACGAAGTGCTCGCGCGCCTGAAGCCGTGGCTCGAATCGGCCGATCGCAAGAAGGTCGGCCAGCACCTGAAGTACGACGCGCAGGTGCTCGCGAACTACGACATCGCGCTGAACGGCATCGAGCACGACACGCTGCTCGAATCGTACGTGGTCGAATCGCACCGCACGCACGACATGGACAGCCTTGCGCTGCGTCATCTGGGTGTCAAGACGATCAAGTACGAAGACGTGGCCGGCAAGGGCGCGAAGCAGATCGGTTTCGACGAAGTGGCGCTCGCGCAGGCCGCCGAATACGCGGCCGAGGATGCGGACGTCACGCTGCAGCTGCATCACGCGCTGTACCCGCAGGTTGCGCGCGAACCGGGCCTCGAGCGCGTGTATCGCGAGATCGAGATGCCCGTGTCGCTCGTGCTGCGCAAGATGGAGCGCACAGGCGTGCTGATCGACGACGCACGCCTGCAGGCGCAGAGCACCGAAATCGCCACGCGCCTGATCGAACTCGAAGCGCAGGCGTACGAACTGGCGGGCGGTGAATTCAATCTCGGCTCGCCGAAGCAGATCGGGCAGATCTTCTTCGAAAAGCTGCAGTTGCCGGTCGTGAAAAAGACGCCGAGCGGTGCGCCGTCGACCGACGAAGAAGTGCTGCAGAAGCTGGCCGAAGACTACCCGCTGCCGAAGCTGCTGCTCGAGCATCGCGGGCTGTCGAAGCTGAAGTCGACCTACACCGACAAGCTGCCGCGCATGGTGAACCCGGCCACGGGCCGCGTGCACACGAATTACGCGCAGGCCGTCGCAGTCACGGGCCGCCTTGCGTCGAACGATCCGAATCTTCAGAACATTCCGGTGCGCACGGCCGAAGGCCGGCGCATTCGCGAGGCATTCATCGCATCGCCGGGCCACAAGATCGTGTCGGCCGATTATTCGCAGATCGAACTGCGGATCATGGCGCACATTTCGGGAGACGCGTCGCTGCTGCGCGCGTTCTCGCAGGGCGAGGACATCCACCGCGCGACGGCCGCCGAGGTGTTCGGCGTGACGCCGCTGGAGGTCAATTCCGACCAGCGCCGAATCGCGAAGGTGATCAACTTCGGGCTCATCTACGGGATGAGCGCGTTCGGGCTCGCGTCGAACCTCGGCATCACGCGCGATGCGGCGAAGCTCTATATCGACCGTTATTTCGCCCGCTACCCGGGTGTCGCGCAATACATGGAAGACACGCGCGCGATCGCGAAGGAGAAGGGCTACGTCGAAACCGTTTTCGGTCGCCGCCTGTGGCTGCCCGAGATCAACGGTGGCAACGGCCCGCGCCGCCAGGCGGCCGAGCGTGCGGCAATCAATGCACCGATGCAGGGCACGGCGGCCGACCTGATCAAGCTGTCGATGATCGCGGTGGACGACTGGCTCACGCGCGACAAGCTGGCATCGCGGATGATCATGCAGGTGCACGATGAACTGGTGCTCGAGGTGCCCGACGGCGAACTGTCGCTGGTCCGCGAGAAACTGCCGGAAATGATGTGCGGCGTGGCGAAGCTGAAGGTGCCGCTGGTCGCCGAAGTGGGTGCCGGCGCGAACTGGGAAGAGGCACACTGACGCACCGCCGCGCAGTTCCCGATTCCTGCGGCATATTGTTGCAGGGATGCTGAATATCGAGATGGTTTGCTTGTGGTCAACGCGCAAGCTCCCGGACAATGCATGTCATTGACGCGGGAGCTGCGCGCCCCGCGTTCCGGGAGCGGAAACATCGAAGTGCTTCGAACTGCACAACGATGATGTCCGAACCGGTTAATCCGCCGGGTGGCGCGAATGCATCGCGTTCGCATTATTCGGCGGCAGCAGTTTCGAATCGCAAAGGGGGAACAGATGCATCGGATCATCATCGTAGGTGGAGGCGCGGGCGGCCTCGAACTGGCGACGCGGCTCGGCGACCGTTACGGCGCGCGCGGCAATCGTCCCGCGCGTGCGCTTGTCACGCTCGTCGACCGCAATCCGACCCACATCTGGAAGCCGCTGCTGCACGAGGTCGCGGCCGGCAGCATGGACCCGTTCACCCAGGAACTCGAATATGCGGCGCAGGCGCGCTGGCATGGCTTCGAGTTCCAGCAGGGCGGGCTGACCGGGCTCGACCGCGCGGCGAAGCGCGTGACGCTGTCGCCCATCAGCGACAGCGACGGCGAGGAACTGCTGCCGGCGCGCGAGCTGGAATATGACACGCTCGTGATCGCGATCGGCAGCACGACCCACTTCTTCGGCGTGCAGGGCGCGGCGGAAAACGCGATCGCGCTCGATACGGTGGGCGAGGCCGAGCGCTTCCGCAAGCGATTGATCGCCGCGTGCATGCGCGCCGAGCACCAGGCGCCGGCACCGACCGCGCCGGGCGAGGCGGCCGAGCCGCGCATCCAGGTCGTGATCGTCGGCGGCGGCGCGACGGGCGTTGAACTGTCCGCCGAGCTGCGCAACACCGCGCAGGTGTTGTCGGCCTACGGGCTGCACAAGCTCGACCCGCATCACGACGTCGGCATCGTGCTGATCGAATCGGGGCCGCGGATCCTCCCGGCGTTGCCGGAGCGCGTGTCGTCGGCGACGGCCGAACTGCTCGAAAAGATCGGCGTGCGGCTGATGCTCGCCGAGCGCGTGACCGAGGTGGCGCCCGGGGCCGTCCATACGGCGAGCGGCAAGACGGTGCGTGCCGACCTGACGGTCTGGGCCGCCGGCATCAAGGCGCCGTCCGTGCTCGCCGATCTCGATGGCCTCCAGGTCAACAAGCTCGGCCAGCTCGACGTGCGCCGCACGCTGCAGACCTTTACCGACGACAATGTGTTCGCGCTCGGCGATTGTGCGGCATGCGCATGGCCCGGCAACGAGCGCAACGTGCCGCCGCGCGCGCAGGCTGCGCACCAGCAGGCGAGCTTCCTGCTGAAGGCAATCGGCTGCCGGCTCGACGGGCGCCCGCTGCCCGAATTCACGTATCGCGACCTGGGCTCGCTCGTGTCGCTCGGCCATTTCAGCGCGGTCGGCAACCTGATGGGCGGGCTGATCGGCGGCAACATGCTGATCGAAGGGCTGTTCGCACGCTTCATGTACATGTCGCTGTACCGGATGCACATCGCCGCGCTGCACGGCTATCCGCGCATGATGCTCGATACGGTCGCGCACTGGCTGCGGCGCACGACGCTGCCGCGCGTCAAGCTGCACTGAGGCGCGCGTTCGTGCGGGAAGCAGGCGGGGAGTGCGCACGGTGTGCGTAGTCTCCGCCCGTTTTTTTGCGGGTAGCCGGGTTGCCGTGCCTGCGCGTGACAGGCAACATCGACCGCTTGTTTTTCGTTTCAATTCGCAAGCATCCGACCGCGCAACGGCGATCGACATGCGGGGTGTTGCATCGCGATTCGACCGGCCGCCTGCGGGTTGCTGGGCTGCCGAATCAATGCGTCGTAATCGAGTCTTACATATCCGACAGTTGACGCGACAACGGATTATTGGGCATCTTGTCCGGGTTTCCGTTTGCGGCGGGGTGCCAACCGCCGCGACATCCGCGCCGCGCGCCGGCGCGAAGCCCCGTCATGCCGTATCCGTGATCGTGATGGCGGCACCCAATCGAGGAGTGCATTCATGTTGAAACCCGAAGTCGACAGCCTGGTTCCCCACGTTCCGTTCTCGCGCCGCAAGTTCATGCAGGCCGCGCTGGGCGGTGCCTTTGCGGCGGCCGTGCTGCCCGTGTCGGCGCAGACGGTCACGACCGACAGCGAAGGGCTGGACGTCGACACCGTCGAGATCCGCTCGGGCGACGCGAGCGTGCCCGCGTATCGCGCACAGCCGAAGGACAAGACGAACCTGCCGGTCGTCATCGTGATTCACGAGATCTTCGGCGTGCACGCGCACATCGCCGATGTCTGCCGCCGCTTCGCGAAGCTCGGTTATCTCGCGATCGCGCCCGACCTGTTCGCACGGCAGGGCAATGCGGCGAAGTATCCGACGATCAAGGATCTGGTCGAGCACATCATCAGCAAGGTGCCGGATCGGCAGGTGACCGAGGATCTCGATGCGACCGTCGCGTGGGCCGGCAAGAACGGCGGCGACCTGTCGCGTCTCGGCGTGGTCGGGTTCTGCTGGGGTGGCCGTCAGAGCTGGCTGTACGCCGAGCACAACCCGCACGTGCGTGCGGCCGTTGCATGGTACGGGTTCGTCGAAGGCAAGACCGACGAGATGACGCCGTTCAATCCGGTCGATCATGCATCGTTGCTGAAGGTGCCCGTGCTCGGGCTCTATGGCGAGAAGGACACGAACATCACGCAGGCGTCGCTCGCGGACATGCGCAAGGCGATCCAGACGAGCGATGCGAAGCTCGCGCGCGAATCGGAGATCGTCGTGTATCCGGATGCCGGTCACGCGTTCTTTGCCGATTACCGGCCGAGCTATGTGAAGACCGATGCGGAGGAGAGCTGGAAGCGCGCGATCGCGTGGCTCCGCAAGTATGGCGTGATGTAAACGGCAAGCGGCGGCAGATGCCGCCGCTTCGTTGCGACTGCGCCGCGCCGGCGCTTACGGTGTCGGGCCGGTTGCGATCGGCCGCGACGGGTCGGCGCTCCATTCGCTCCACGAGCCCGGATACAGCGAAGCGCCGTGCAGGCCCGCAACCTCCAGCGCAAGCGCGTTGTGGCATGCGGTGACACCGGAGCCGCATTGCAGGATCGCGAGATTCGGTTCGGTGCCCGCCAGCACCGCGGAAAACGCCTCGCGCAGTTCGTGGCCGGTCTTGAAGCGGCCGTCGGCGGTCAGGTTGTCCTTGAAGAAGCGGTTGCGCGCGCCGGGGATGTGGCCGCCCACACGATCGATCGTTTCGTTTTCTCCGCGATAGCGGTCGGGTGCGCGTGCATCGATCACGACCCGCGTGGGTGCGTTCACGTTGGCGAGCACGGCGGCCGCGTCGACCGTCGATTCGAGCGGCGCAGCCGCGCGGAAATCGCCGGCGGCCGGTTGCGGTACGTCGGTTGCCAGCGGCTGGCCGGCTGCTTCCCAGGCCTGCAGGCCGCCGTCGAGCACGGCGACCGAATCGTGGCCTAGCCAGCGCAGCAGCCACCACAGGCGCGCCGCATAGGCGCCGCCTTGTGCGTCGTACGCGACGACCTGCTGGCCCTGCTTGAGGCCGCGGCTCGCGAGCAGCGTGGCGAGTGCGTCGCGGGTCGGCAGCGGATGGCGGCCGTTGGTGCCCGTCTTGCGGCCCGACAGGTCGCGGTCGAGATGGAGGTACTGGGCGCCGGGGATATGGCCGGCCGCATACGCGGCTTCGCCGGCAGCGGGATCGACGAGATCGAAGCGGCAGTCGAACAGCGCGACGCTGCCGGGCGCCGCCGCCAGGCGCTCGGCGAGATTGGCGGCGGAGATGAGCGTGGTGTAGTGAGTGTGTGGCATGACGGCTCCCTGGAGTGCGAATGGCCTGACATTCCAAGTCTAAACAAAAAAAGACGGGCCGAAGCCCGTCTTTTCGTCTGCCGGATGCCGTGCGGCGTCAAAGCGCCGCACCGGCTGTCAGATGTCGCCGAGGTGGCGGCGCAGGAACTCGTGGAAGTGCTGCATGCCGTCTTCCATCGGGCTCTGGTACGGGCCGACCTGCGACTCGCCGCGTGCCATCAGCGCACGACGGCCTGCGTCCATCCGCATCGCGATTTCGTCGTCCTCGACAGCCGTTTCCATGTAGGCGGCGCGCTCCGCCTCGACGAATTCGCGTTCGAACAGCGCGATTTCCTCGGGGTAATAGAACTCGACGATGTTGGTCGTCTTCTGCGGGCCGCGCGGGATCAGCCACGACACGACGAGTACGTGCGGATACCACTCGATCATCAGGCCCGGGTAGTAGACCATCCAGATCGCGCCGAACTCCGGCGGCACGCCGTTGCGGAACTTCAGCACCTGCTCGTGCCATTTCTGGTAAGTCGCGCTGCCCGGTTTCGCGAGCGCGTTGTGCACGCCGACCGTCTGCACGCTGTACCAGTCGCCGAACTCCCACTTGAGGTCGTCGCACGACACGAAGCTGCCGAGGCCCGGGTGGAACG
Organism: Burkholderia sp. Ac-20344; assembly: GCF_017104975.1. Taxonomy (NCBI): domain Bacteria; kingdom Pseudomonadati; phylum Pseudomonadota; class Betaproteobacteria; order Burkholderiales; family Burkholderiaceae; genus Burkholderia; species Burkholderia sp. Ac-20344. Next base: position 130,972 of record NZ_JAAGPP010000001.1, on the reverse strand, counting down.
GGACGACGTGGTAATCCTCGAGGTAGACCTCGATGAACGTCTTCCAGTTGTAGTCGCACTCGTGCACTTCGACGTGATCGAAGTGATACTCGGAGAAGTCGAAGTGATGCTTCGTGCCGAGGTTGGCGAGGTCGCGCGCGACATGGCGGCCTTCGGCCTCGAACAGCAGCCCCTGCCAGTGTTGCAGCGGGCTCTTGCCGAGGTTCAGGCACGGCTTGTCGGGGAAGTGCGGTGCGCCGAGCAACTCGCCTTCGAGGTCGTACGTCCAGCGGTGCAGCGGGCACACGATATTCTGCGTGTGGCCGCGCCCGTTGAGCATGATGGCCTGCCGGTGGCGGCAGACGTTCGACAGCAGTTCGATCTGGTTCGCCTGGTTACGAACCAGCACGCGGCCTTCCTTCTCGGACGGCAGCGCAAAATAATCCCCCGCCTCGGGCACCATCAACTCGTGCCCGACGTAACGAGGTCCTTTCTTGAAGAGGGTTTCGATCTCGCGCTCGAGTAGCGCCTCATCGAAGTATGCAGTGACTGGAAGCTGGCTGTGAGCCGACTTCAACTGAAGCGCATCGCTCAGATTGGACATTCCCACTCCCGGTGTTAGCGTGAAAGCAGTGAACAACCCAACCATCGAAAAATCGATTTAGGGAAACGGGGAATTATACCCGGTTCGCCTCGCAAGGCCAGGATTAAGTGCCTGATTTGTGTCAATTTTTTGTCGGGCGACAATCGGCAGGCGCACAATGTGTGTCGAAGGTGGGGCCGGAATATGTAGCCGGGTGCCCAAGTCGGCAGATCGGAGAATTCTCTTTTGCCGTAGAATGTCCGACTTGTTTTGAAATTTGACACCCTCGTCCATGGCGAAAACCGCATCCCCAGGCGCCACGCCGCCCGGCAATGGCACCGAACCGTTGCCGGACAATTACGAGATGGCGCTCGCGGAACTCGAGACGCTGGTTGCCCGGATGGAAGGCGGCGCGTTGAGCCTCGAGGATTCACTGGCGGCGTATCGCCGCGGTGCGACCCTCGTTGCGTTTTGCCAACAGCAGCTCGAGAAAGTGGAGCAGCAGGTTCGCGTGCTCGACGGCGCGACGCTGAAGCCGCTTTCGTCCGGAACGGCCGCCACGGACGGCGAAGACGACGATCTATGACATTCGAACAATGGATGCGGTCCGTGCTAGACCGTGTCGAGGACGCTCTCGGCCACTATTTGCCCGCTGAAACCGCGGTGCCGGTGAAACTCCACGAGGCGATGCGCTACGCGGTCCTCGGCGGCGGCAAACGCGTTCGCCCGCTGCTGTGCCATGCAGCAGGCGAACTGACCGGCGCGACGGAAGCGGCGCGCAATGCGGCGGCGGCGGCACTGGAGATGATCCACGTCTACTCGCTCGTGCATGACGACATGCCGTGCATGGACGACGACGCGCTGCGTCGCGGCAAGCCGACCGTGCACGTGCAGTACGACGAGCCGACGGCGCTGCTCGTCGGCGACGCGCTGCAGTCGCAGGCGTTCGTTGCGCTGACCGACGCCGCTGCGCTGTCGCCGGTGCAGCAGGCCGCGCTCGTGCGCGAGCTGGCGCTGGCGAGCGGCTCGATCGGCATGGCCGGCGGGCAGGCGATCGACCTGGCGAGCGTCGGCCTCAAGCTGACGCGCGAGCAGCTCGAGACGATGCACCGGATGAAGACGGGCGCACTGCTGCGCGCGGCCGTGCGGATGGGCGCGCTGGCCGGCGAGACGCCGTCCGCGGAAACGATGGCTGCGCTCGATGTGTACGCGGGGGCCGTGGGTCTGGCCTTCCAGGTCGTCGACGACATTCTCGACGTCACGACCGATTCGGCGACGCTCGGCAAGACGGCCGGCAAGGACGCGGCGAACGACAAGCCGACCTATGTATCGATCCTCGGCCTCGAGGCGTCGCGCGAGCTCGCAGCGCAACTGCGCGCCGAAGCGCACGACGCGCTGAAACCGTTCGGCGCACGCGCACAGCGTCTCGCCGAACTTGCCGACCTGGTAGTGAACCGGGTCAGCTGACGCGAAAGCCCGCCGCCGCGCACATGCTACGGTGCGTGCAACAGAATGCGGGCGCGTTTGATTTCCTACAATGGAACGACGATGTACGACTTGCTGAAAACCATCGACGACCCGGCGGATTTGCGCCGCCTCGATCGTCGCCAACTTCAACCGCTCGCGGATGAACTGCGCGCGTTCGTGCTCGACAGCGTGTCGAAGACGGGCGGCCATTTGTCGTCCAACCTCGGGACGGTCGAGCTGACGATCGCGTTGCACTACGTGTTCAACACGCCGAACGATCGCATCGTCTGGGACGTGGGTCACCAGACCTACCCGCACAAGATCCTGACGGGCCGCCGCGACCAGATGCATTCGCTGCGCCAGCAGGACGGCATCTCGGGCTTCCCGCGCCGTTCGGAGTCGGAATACGACACGTTCGGCACCGCGCACTCGAGCACGTCGATCTCGGCCGCGCTCGGCATGGCGATCGGCAGCCAGCTGAACGGCGACGACCGCTTCTCGATCGCCGTGATCGGCGACGGCGCGATGACAGCCGGCATGGCGTTCGAGGCGATGAACAACGCGGGCGTGTCGGAAGATGCGAAAGTGCTCGTGATCCTGAACGACAACGACATGTCGATCTCGCCGCCGGTCGGCGCGCTGAATCGCCATCTCGCACGGCTGATGTCGGGCCGCTTCTATGCGGCTGCGCGCGCGGGCGTCGAGCGCGTGCTGAGCGTTGCGCCGCCGGTGCTCGAACTCGCGCGCAAGCTCGAGGAGCACGCGAAGGGCATGGTCGTGCCGGCTACGCTGTTCGAAGAGTTCGGCTTCAACTACATCGGCCCGATCGACGGTCACGATCTCGATTCGCTGATTCCGACGCTGCAGAACATCCGCGAACTGCGCGGCCCGCAGTTCCTGCACGTGGTGACGAAGAAAGGCCAGGGCTACAAGCTCGCCGAGGCGGATCCCGTGCTCTACCACGGCCCCGGCAAGTTCAACCCGGCCGAAGGCATCAAGCCGTCGGCCACGCCTGCGAAGAAGACGTACACGCAGGTGTTCGGCGAGTGGCTGTGCGATGAAGCCGAGCGCGATACGCGCGTCGTCGGCATCACGCCCGCGATGCGCGAAGGCTCGGGCATGGTCGAGTTCGAGAAGCGCTTCAAGGATCGCTACTACGACGTCGGCATCGCCGAGCAGCACGCGGTGACGTTCGCGGGCGGCCTCGCGACCGAAGGGCTCAAGCCGGTCGTCGCGATCTACTCGACGTTCCTGCAGCGTGCGTACGACCAGCTGATCCACGACGTCGCGCTGCAGAACCTGCCGGTCGTGTTCGCGATCGACCGTGCGGGCCTCGTCGGCGCGGACGGCGCGACGCATGCGGGTGCGTACGATCTCGCGTTCATGCGCTGCATCCCGAACATGACGATCATGGCTGCGTCCGACGAGAACGAATGCCGCCAGATGCTGCACACGGCGCTGCAGCAGCCGAACCCGACCGCGGTGCGCTATCCGCGCGGCGCGGGCACGGGCGTGGCGACGGTGAAGGAATTCACCGAGATCCCGCTCGGCAAGGGTGAAGTGCGTCGCCATACGTCGCAGCCGGAAGGCAAGCGTGTCGCGATCCTCGCGTTCGGCACGATGGTCGCTCCGTCGCTCGCCGCGGCCGAGGAACTCGACGCAACCGTTGCGAACATGCGTTTCGTGAAGCCGGTCGATGCGGCGCTCGTGCGCGAACTCGCCGAGACGCACGACTACCTCGTCACGGTCGAGGAAGGTTGCGTGATGGGCGGCGCGGGCTCGGCCTGCGTGGAAGCCCTGATGGAGAGTGGGGTTATCCGACCCGTACTACAATTGGGCCTCCCTGACCTGTTCGTCGATCACGGCGATCCCGCGAAGCTGCTGTCGCAATGCGGCCTCGACGGCGCGGGTATCGCGAAATCGATTCGCGAACGCTTTCTGAATCCGGCGGCCGATGTCGCCGGTCAGGCGAAGCGCGTCGCATAAGCTGGCGCCGCCCGCGGGCGGCGCCGGTGCGACTGACGCAACCGGTCTTCATTGATGCGGAAAACATGGGCCTGCGGGCCCATGTTGCTTTTCCGGCTGCCGCGTGACGCGGCGTGCGCGTCATTGAACGCGCGGCTTACAAGGATTGAACAAGATGAACCAGATGAATCCCGCCTTCGTGATGCCCGACGTGCAGAGCACGGTGGATACCCGCCAGATTCCGATTCAGCGCGTGGGCGTGAAGGCGGTTCGGCATCCGTTGACGGTGTGTACCGAAAGCGGCGACGTGCAGCCGACCGTCGGTGTCTGGAACCTCGATGTCCGTCTGCCGGCCGACCAGAAGGGCACGCACATGTCGCGCTTCGTCGCGCTGCTCGAAGAGAACCGTGCGCCGCTGACGGTCGAGCGTTTTCGCGCGATGCTCGCATCGATGCTCGCGAAGCTGGAAGCCGAGGCCGGCCGCATCGAGGTCACGTTCCCGTACTTCGTGAACAAGACGGCGCCGGTGTCGGGCGTGCAGAGCCTGCTCGACTATGAAGTGACGCTCGCGGGCGAAAGCCGCAACGGCGACACGCGCCTGTTCCTGAAGGTGCTCGTGCCCGTGACGAGCCTGTGCCCGTGCTCGAAGAAGATCTCGCAGTACGGTGCGCACAACCAGCGCTCGCACGTGACGATCGATGCCGAGCTCGCGACCGACCTGCCGGTCGAGGCGCTGATCCGCATCGCGGAAGAAGAGGCGTCGTGCGAGCTGTGGGGCTTGCTGAAGCGTCCGGACGAGAAGTTCGTCACGGAGCGAGCGTACGAAAACCCGAAGTTCGTCGAGGATCTGGTGCGCGACGTTGCGCAGCGTCTCGATGCGGACGAGCGCGTGGTGGCCTACGTGCTCGAAGCCGAGAACTTCGAGTCGATCCACAATCACAGCGCGTACGCGTTGATCGAGCGCGACAAGCGGCAGGCCGCGTAACGCTGCGTCGTTTTGCTGCACTGGTGAAGAAAGGCCGCTCGAATTCGAATGAGCGGCCTTTCTATTTGCTGGTGCGACGTTGCGTCGTGTGGCTCAGCGTGCGAGCGACGCGAGATCCCAGCGCGGCTTCACCGTGAACGCGTAGTCGGCATTCGCCTGCTCGGGCCAGCGGCCGAGCCGCAATGCGCCTGCGAGCGCGATCATCGCGCCGTTGTCGGTGCAGAGCGCGAGATCGGGGTAGTGCACGTCGAAGCCGCGCTTGGCCGCGGCCGCCGACAGCGCGGCGCGCAACTGGCGGTTCGCGCCGACACCGCCCGCGACCACGAGCCGCTTGAGCTTCGTCTTCTTCAGCGCGGCGAGCGACTTTGCGACGAGCACATCGACGGCCGCATCGACGAAGCCGCGCGCGAGGTCGGCCTTCGCGCGCTCGAGCGCTTCGCCGTCCAGCTTCGCCGCCTCGAATTTTTTCATCTGCGTGAGCACGGCCGTCTTCAGGCCGCTGAAGCTGAAGTCGAGATCGCCCGAATGCAGCATCGGCCGCGGCAGCACGACCGCACCCGGCGTGCCCGTTTCCGCGAGCTTCGACACTTCCGGGCCGCCCGGATAGCCGAGGCCGATCAGCTTCGCCGTCTTGTCGAACGCTTCGCCGGCCGCGTCGTCGAGCGTCTCGCCGAGCGTCTCGTACACGCCGACGTCGGTCACGCGCATCAGTTGCGTATGACCGCCCGACACCAGCAGCGCGATGAACGGGAACGGCGGCGGCTCGTCCACGAGCAGCGGCGACAGCAGGTGGCCTTCGAGGTGATGGATGCCGACGGTCGGTTTGTTCCACGCGAGCGCGAGCGCATTCGCGATGCTCGCGCCGACCAGCAGCGCGCCGGCGAGGCCGGGGCCCTGCGTGAACGCGATCGCGTCGATGTCGTCGCGGCGCGTGCCGCTTTGCGCCATCACTTCCTCGAGCAGCGGCAGCGCGCGGCGGATGTGGTCTCGCGACGCGAGTTCGGGCACCACGCCGCCGTACTCGCGATGCATCGCGATCTGCGAATGAAGCGCGTGCGCGAGCAGGCCGCGCCGCGTGTCGTAGAGCGCGAGGCCGGTTTCGTCACAGGAGCTTTCGATGCCGAGAACGAGCATGGGTACGGGCAGGGCGCGCCGTATCGGGCGCGCCGCAGGAAGGTCGACGTAACCGGAAAGTATAGCAGGCGAGGGGCCACCGCCGCTGGCGCCGGCCCGGGCCCGATGCCGGACAGGTACAATCCGCGCCATGGAAACTTATGACATCGCCGTGATCGGCGCGGGCGCGGCCGGGATGATGAGCGCCGCGGTTGCCGGGCAGCTCGGCCGCCGCGTCGTGCTGATCGATCACGCGCCGCGGCTCGCCGAGAAGATCCGCATCTCGGGCGGCGGCCGCTGCAACTTCACGAACCTGTACGCCGGCCCCGACAACTACCTGTCGTCGAATCCGCATTTCGCGCGCTCGGCGCTGGCGCGCTATACGCCGCGCGACTTCCTCGGGCTGCTCAAGCGCCATCACGTGACCTGGCACGAAAAGCACAAGGGCCAGCTCTTTTGCGACCACGGCAGCGACGCGGTCATCGACGTGCTGAAGCACGAGTGCGACGCGGGCGGCATCGCGTGGCGCCGGCCCGTCGTCGTCGATGCGGTGCGCCATGCGCCGGCCGACGGCTTCATGCTCGACACGCAGCAGGCGGGGACGATCGGTGCGCGCGCACTGATCATCGCGACCGGCGGCCTGTCGATCCCGAAGATCGGCGCGACCGACTTCGGCTACCGGCTCGCCAAGCAGTTCGGCCACAAGCTCATCGACACGCGGCCGGCGCTCGTGCCGTTGACGTTCGCGCAGCAGGACTGGGAGCCGTTCGCGGCATTGTCCGGCGTATCGCTCGAAGTGCGCGTATCGACCGGCGACAAGAAGCGCGGCGGCGAATTCGTCGAGGACCTGCTGCTGACCCATCGTGGCCTGTCCGGGCCCGGGATCCTGCAGATCTCGAGTTACTGGCAGCCTGGCGACCCGATCCGCGTCGATCTGTTGCCGCAGCGCGACACGGTGGCCGACCTGCTCGACGCGAAGCGCACGTCGAAGCGCCAGATCGGTTCGCTGCTCGCGGACTGGGTGCCGTCGCGCCTCGCGCATGCGTGGCTCGACACGCATCGCGTCGCGGCCGACGCGCGGCTCGCGGACCTGCCCGACAAGACGCTGCGCCAGATTGGCGACGCGCTGTCCGGCTGGACGCTGACGCCGAACGGCACCGAGGGCTACAAGAAGGCCGAAGTGACGAAGGGCGGGGTCGATACGCGCGACCTGTCGTCGGCGACGATGATGAGCGCGCGCGTGCCGGGGCTGTTCTTCGTCGGCGAGGCGGTGGACGTGACGGGCTGGCTCGGCGGCTACAACTTCCAGTGGGCGTGGGCGTCCGGCACGGCGGCCGGGCGGGCTGCGGCGGAGTATTCGCGCGGCGTCTGACACGCCGCGCCGGCACCGTTTTGACGGGACCAGGCCCCGTGCCTTTGGGCAATCGCTCTGCTATACTCGGTAGTCTTTCCCTGCAAACCTTTATTCGTGTCGGATCATGACGATCATTCGCGTTAAAGAGAACGAGCCGTTCGAAGTTGCAATGCGTCGCTTCAAGCGCACGATCGAGAAGAACGGTCTGTTGACCGAGCTTCGTGCGCGCGAGTTTTACGAGAAGCCGACCGCGGAGCGCAAGCGCAAGAAGGCTGCTGCGGTGAAGCGTCATTACAAGCGTATCCGCAGCCAGACGCTGCCGAAGAAGCTGTACTGAACGATTGGGCGCCGCGCGGTTTGAGCGGCGCACCGGCGACTCCGTGCGATCGGGCGATCGCGAAAGATCGAGCATGATCGTGCGACCGATCAGGCGAGCCGCCGATGCCGGATTCGAGTAACCCGCTTGAGACACTGTCCCAAGCGGGTTTTTGTGTTGACGCCCATTTGGCGGGCGTCGGATTCACGTTTCCTTCCCGGGTGAAAGATGAGTTTGACAGAGCAGATCAGCGAAGACATGAAGGCCGCGATGCGCGCGAAGGAAAGCGAGCGCCTGGCAACGATTCGCCTGCTGATGGCCGCGATCAAGCAGCGCGAAGTCGATGATCAGATCACCCTCGACGACGCGGGCATCACGGCCGTGATCGACAAGATGATCAAGCAGCGCAAGGATTCGATCAGCCAGTTCCAGGCGGCCGCCCGTGACGACCTCGTCGCGAAGGAGCAGGCCGAACTGGTCGTGCTGAGCGGCTACATGCCCGAGCAGCTGTCGGAGGCCGAGGTGGCTGCCGAAGTCCAGGCCGCGGTTGCGCAGACGGGCGCCGCCGGCCCGCAGGACATGGGCAAGGTGATGGGTGTGCTGAAGGGCAAGCTCGCCGGCCGTGCCGACATGACGGCCATTTCCGCGCTGGTCAAGGCCGCGCTCACGAAGTAATACCCGTTTCCCCGGCGCGCGCAGTGCGAGCGCCGGGGTGCCGTATTGTCTTTTTTCGCTCGATCCCACGGTGATTCCGCATTCGTTCCTGCAGGATTTGCTGAACCGCGTCGATATCGTCGACGTGGTGGGCCGGTACGTGCAGCTCAAGAAGGGCGGCGCCAACTTCATGGGGTTGTGCCCGTTCCATAACGAGAAAAGCCCGTCGTTCACGGTCAGCCCGACCAAGCAGTTTTATCACTGCTTCGGTTGCGGCGCGCACGGCACGGCGATCGGCTTCCTGATGGAACACGCGGGGCTGACGTTCCCGGAGGCCGTGCAGGAACTCGCGCAGTCCGTCGGCCTGACCGTGCCGCACGAGCCGTCGATGCGTGGCGGCGGTGGGGCCGGAGGCGGTGGCGGTGACTATCCGGCACCGGTGTCGAAATCGGTCGCGACCGCGTTGTCCGATGCGATGACCGCCGCATGCGACTACTACCGCAAGCAGTTGCGCGGCGCGACCGTCGCGATCCAGTACCTGAAGAACCGGGGCCTGACCGGCGAGATCGCCGCGCGCTTCGGGCTCGGCTATGCGCCGGACGGCTGGCAGAACCTCGAGGCCGCGTTCCCGGACTATCGCGACGAGTCGCTCGTCGAGTCGGGGCTCGTGATCGTCAGCGAGAAGACCGATGCGCAGGGCGTCGCGCGCCGCTACGACCGGTTCCGCGAGCGGATCATGTTCCCGATCCGCAACGTGAAGGGGCAGGTGATCGGCTTCGGCGGGCGCGTGCTCGGCAGTGGCGAGCCGAAGTACCTGAACTCGCCCGAAACCCCGCTGTTCAACAAGGGTAGCGAGTTGTACGGCCTGTTCGAGGCGCGGCTCGCGATTCGCGAGCGCAAGTACGTGCTGGTCGTCGAAGGCTACATGGACGTCGTTGCGCTCGCGCAGCTCGGGTTCCCGAACGCGGTCGCGACGCTCGGCACCGCGTGCACGCCGATTCACGTGCAGAAGCTGCTGCGCCAGACCGATACGGTCATTTTCAGTTTCGACGGCGATTCGGCCGGGCGACGGGCGGCCCGGCGCGCGCTCGAGGCCTGCCTGCCGCATGCGGGCGACAACCGCACGATCCGGTTCCTTTTTCTGCCGACCGAGCACGATCCGGACAGCTATGTGCGCGAGTTCGGCGCGGATGCGTTCTCCGAGCAGGTCGAGCGCGCAATGCCGCTGTCACAATTTCTGCTGAACGAAGCAATTTCCGGCAAGGCGCTCGATCAGCCGGAAGGCCGCGCGAAGGCGCTGTTCGACGCGAAGCCGTTGTTGCAGGCGCTGCCCGCGAACGCGTTGCGCGCGCAGATCATGCACATGTTCGCCGACCGCCTCGATATCCCGTTCGAAGAGGTCGCGGGACTGTCCGACGTCGATACGCGGATCGCGGCACCGCCGCGCCAGGCGCCCGCGCGCAGCGAGCGGCGCCGTGTGACGGACAGCGAGAAGCGTGCGCTGCGCACGCTGGTGATGCATCCGCGCATCGCGTCGCAGCTCGACGACGAGCAGCTTGCGACCTTGCGCGCGTTGCCGCGCATCGGCGAACTGTTCGCGGAAGTCGTCGATCATGCGCGCGCACTCGGCGGCGGCGCGGAGTTCCGGCTGCTGTCGGATGTCCTGCGGACGTCCTCGAACGGGGCGACTTACGAGGAAATCTTCCGCGAAATTCTGGACTATGATGAAAACGTCCGCGACTTGCTGTTACAGAATCCGGAAGACGAGACGGTGCCCGAGCGGCAGCGTGAACAGGAACGGATCGCGGGAGAGGAACTGCAGGCGGCGGTGCTCAAGATGCGTTACGACGCCTGCTGCGACCGGCTTGACAGGCTGGCGCGGCAGTCCGCCTTCACACCCGAGGAACTGGCCGAATTGACGGAATTGAACCAGCAGCGAACCGACATGAAGCGTCGGCTCGGGCTGTAGGCGGCCGGGGCGCTTAGAGAGGGCTCCCCAGCGTGCTATAATATAAGGTTTCCAGCGGTTTGTTTTCTAAGCAGAGGCGAGAATCGCGATGGCAAAGACGACAGGCGGAAAGAAAGCAGCAGGCAAGGGCTCGACGGAGCCGACCAAGAAGGTCACAGCGGCCAAGTCTGCTTCTTCCATCAGGACAACGTCTTCAGCTACGTCAGCCCCAGCAGGAAAGAAAACCGCGGCCGGCACTGCTCAGGCTGCGCCGGCGTCGGCAGCCAGAACACGGGCTGCCGCCAGACCCGACTCCGGGCCGGCCAAGCCGGCGGCGAAGCGGGCAAGTGCGAAAAGCGCAAGGGACACGACTGCCGCCGCGGACGAAACGGCAGTACGTACTACTCATGCACCCACGGTTCAACCGGCTGTCGTCCAGCAGCCGCGAGTCGATATAGCCGGTACGGCGAACTCCATGACCAAAAAGCTGAACGAAGTATCCGTCGAAGACGACGCAAATCAGAGCGACGAGCAGCCCGCAGCAGCGGCGGCTGCACCGGGCAAATCCAAGGTGCGCGATCGTCGCGCCAAGGAAAAGGCGCTACTGAAGGAAGCGTTCGCGACGAGCACGCCGGGTACGGCCGAGGAGCTCGAAGAGCGCCGCGTGAAACTGCGCGCGCTGATCAAGCTCGGCAAGGAGCGCGGCTTCCTCACGTACGCTGAAATCAACGACCACCTGCCGGACAACTTCACCGAGACCGAAGCCCTCGAGGGCATCATCGGCACGTTCAACGACATGGGCGTGGCGGTCTACGAGCAGGCGCCGGACGCGGAAACGCTGCTCCTGAACGACAACGCGCCCGCCGCGTCGTCGGACGATGAAGTCGAAGAGGAAGCGGAAGTCGCGCTGTCCACCGTCGATTCGGAATTCGGCCGCACGACCGATCCGGTCCGGATGTACATGCGCGAAATGGGCACGGTCGAGCTGCTCACGCGCGAAGGCGAAATCGAGATCGCGAAGCGGATCGAGGACGGCCTGCGCCACATGGTGATGGCCATCTCCGCGTGCCCGACGACGATCGCCGACATCCTCGCGATGGCCGAGCGTGTCGCGAACGAAGAGATCCGCGTCGACGAACTCGTCGACGGCCTGCTCGACCCGAATGCTTCGGACTCCGCCGATACCGACGGCTTCTCCGCGAAGGAAGCGGAAGCCATCGAGAACGAGGACGAGGAAGCCGAAGAGGAAGAGGAAGAAGAGGAAGAGGAGGAAGACGACGGTGCCGCACAGGCATCGGCCAACGCCGCCCAGCTCGAAGCCCTCAAGCGTGCCTCGCTCGACAAGTTCTCGCAGATCAGCGAGTGGTTCGACAAGATGCGTCGCGCGTTCGAAAAGGAAGGCTACAAGTCGAAGGCCTACCTGAAGGCGCAGGAAACGATCCAGACCGAACTGATGACGATCCGCTTCACCGCGCGTACCGTCGAGCGTCTGTGCGACACGCTGCGTGCGCAGGTGGACGAAGTGCGTCAGGTCGAGCGCCAGATCCTGCACATCGTCGTCGACAAGTGCGGCATGCCGCGTTCGGAATTCATCGCGCGCTTCCCGGGCAGCGAGACGGATCTCGACTGGTCCGAGAAGATCACGGCCGAAGGCCATTCGTACAGCGCGGTGCTGTCGCGTAACGTCCCGGCGATTCGCGAACAGCAACAGCGCCTGCTCGACCTGCAGGCGCGTGTCGTGCTGCCGCTGAAGGACCTGAAGGAAACCAACCGCCAGATGGCGGCTGGTGAACTGAAGGCACGCCAGGCGAAGCGCGAAATGACCGAGGCGAACCTGCGTCTCGTGATCTCGATCGCGAAGAAGTACACGAACCGCGGCCTGCAGTTCCTCGACCTGATCCAGGAAGGCAACATCGGCCTGATGAAGGCGGTGGACAAGTTCGAATACCGTCGCGGCTACAAGTTCTCGACCTATGCGACGTGGTGGATCCGCCAGGCCATCACGCGTTCGATCGCGGACCAGGCGCGCACGATCCGTATTCCGGTTCACATGATCGAGACGATCAACAAGATGAACCGCATCTCGCGGCAGATCCTGCAGGAAACCGGTCTCGAGCCGGATCCGGCAACGCTCGCCGAGAAGATGGAGATGCCGGAAGACAAGATCCGCAAGATCATGAAGATCGCGAAGGAGCCGATCTCGATGGAAACGCCGATCGGTGACGACGACGATTCCCATCTTGGCGACTTCATCGAGGACAACAACACGGTCGCGCCGGCGGATGCCGCGCTGCATGCGAGCATGCGCGACGTCGTGAAGGACGTGCTCGATTCGCTGACGCCGCGCGAGGCGAAGGTGCTGCGGATGCGCTTCGGTATCGAGATGAGCACCGACCACACGCTCGAGGAAGTCGGCAAGCAGTTCGACGTCACGCGCGAGCGGATCCGTCAGATCGAGGCCAAGGCGCTGCGCAAGCTGCGTCACCCGAGCCGTTCCGACAAGCTGAAGTCGTTCCTCGAAGGGAACTGATTTCCAGCGTCTTTTCTGCGAACGCCGCCGGCATCCGCATGATGCCGGTGGCGTTTGTCTCCTTTGTTGTTACAATGCCGGCCCGGCTTCTTCGTCGGGGCGGCGTGTGACACGCTTCGTTTCTCATCAGGGCTTGTAGCTCAGCGGTTAGAGCAGTCGACTCATAATCGATTGGTCGCGGGTTCGAACCCCGCCGGGCCCACCAAATTCGCTTCCAAGGCTATCCGAGGAAGTCTGTGCCGTTAAGCATAAGTTGTCCACCTGGACACGTTATGCCTTATTTCCCGATCGGCCACGTTTTGCTTTATCGGGAATCGGCTGTACGTTTGAAGGTTTGGTTCGCGGTGGCAATCGACCGCGATTCGACGCGAAAAAGCCGACCCATTGGGTCGGCTTTTTCGTTTCTGATGTACCGGCTGCCTAGCTCAGTGCGAGCGCCTTCTAGCCCCTCTGACGTCTGTCTATGACGCCTCGGATGCCGGTCACGACCTCATGGGGGCATCCGGGCGAAACGACTGCGCCGGGACTGATCGACCGGCACCCAGCACTCGCTCGACGTGGCCGTCTGCGCGCATCGGCTCTCGGGGGGGCGGTGGCCCCGGCGTCGCCTGTGCTCAAACAGGCGCGCGCCTCTCCATAACGGCGTCGCGATATACACGAGCGAGGAGAGTCCCGGTTCTGTCGACGGTGTGTCCTTGAGCGGCTTCCTCAAGACAATGAAGAACCTTGAGTGCATGATTACCGCAGGCATCGCGGTCTCGCCTCGCGAACTCGAGTTCCGTCTTCAATCCCCTTCTGACGAATTGAGCGGAAAGCCACTTGAACGCGGAGGTATCCTCACAAGCAATTCTCAAGGAAACATATCCTCACCCGTGGATATGCTCGACTTTCAAAAGGATATGCTTACGTAAGCATATCTTCCCCGTCGCGCTCATCCAGTGTGGTGGCCGCTGCGCGGCTGCTGGCCAGAGGAGCGGTGTATCGCTGGCTCTGCATCGCTCAGTTGGCTGCTCGCTGCCGCGTAGATGGCCGTGACCGCTCTGTGTATTTCGTGCGCGCGCTCGGAATGTTCCGTGGGGCGAGACTGGCGCTCGCGTCTGCGAAAGCGCAAACCGGACCGGTTAGTGCTTCAGGTGGCGTAGGTGCGGATTGCATTGCCTGAGCCTATGCGTCCGACGGCTGGGCTTGCATGGGGGCGTCGTTGTGTTGAGCGCAGGCCGACTGCGGAACTCGCATCGATCTACGAGCCGTCCCGGCGCGGTCGTCGGATTCGAACGGCTTCCGACAAGTTCGTTCCCGACGACGTCAGCGTTGAACGCCATACGGCAGAGACGTTGCCGAAAGGATGGGACGCGGCGGCGCTGCAGACAGCACGGCAGTTCGGCGACGCATGGATGACAGAACCGCGTACGGCGTTCCTGATCGCCCCTTCAGTCGTCGTCGTCCGTGCAGAATTCAACGTGCTGGTGAATCCCGGACATCCCGACGCGACGCGAATCGTCGTGAGCGAACCGCAACCCGTCGTGTGGGACGAACGCCTCTTCGTAATGCCGCCAGTCGGTCAGTCATAGATTCATGATGGTGGTTTGCGTGTTCTTCGACCGCCTCGCCCACAAAAATGCGGACAGGTTCGTGCCGTATTCATTAACCGGTTGCGAGCGTATCTGCTCTTCCTTCACAGCGTCATTTGCCGATCGATGCCCACGAAATTACGGACAGGTCCCGCTTCGACACCGTTGTTGGGAATTCAAAGCGCCTCGTGACAACATCTTGCAAACGACTTGCCGCTGCTCAATTCCGCAGCTTGACCTTCGCCGCGCCGCATTAGCGGAATAGCCGGACACGATTTGCGCTCGAACGGACTCCATTAGCAGAAACTACGAACTTCAACACCGGAAGTATCGCTTTCGCCTGATGCGCCCCCCTCGTGACTCGGAAGACGAGTTCTCAGTCGAATGTGACGAGCACCTTCATTGCCTTTGAGCGATCGGCAGCCGTCTGAAATGCCTTGACGCAATCCTGATACGGAAAGATGTCGGAAATCAGCGGCTTGACGTCGATCAACCCGTTGTTCAGCATGTCGACGGCCATCGCGAATTCCTCGTGGAAGCGGAACGCCCCGCGCAAATCGAACTCCTTCGCAACAATCGCGTTCATCGGCAGCGCGCTGTCGCCGCCGAGCCCGATCTGCACGACGATCCCGCGCGGCCGCAGCACGTCGAGCGCCGAGCGTAGCGCGGACGCATTGCCACTCGCCTCGAACAGCACGTCGAAGGTGCCTTTGCCGGCCGCATGGGGCGCGAGCCCGGCCGGTGCTTCCGCGACGTTGATCGCGACGTCAGCGCCGACTTTCCTCGCGCTGTCGAGCGGCATCGCGTTGACGTCGGTCGCAACGATCATGGCCGCGCCCGCGCGGCGGGCCGCCGCGACGACCAGCGAGCCGATCGGCCCGCAGCCGGTGACCAGTACGCGCTTGCCGAGCAGCGGACCCGCACGGCGCACGGCATGCAGCGCGACCGACAGCGGTTCGGCCATCGCCGCTTCCGCATCGCTGACGTTGTCGGCAACGCGATGCGCCTGCGCGCGATCGATCACGACCTCCTGGCGAAACGCACCCTGCACGTGCGGCGTGCGCATTGCGCTGCCGTAGTAGCGCATGTCCATGCAATGGTTCTGCAGGCCTTGCTGACAGTATTCGCACAACCCGCACGGGCGGCTCGGGCTGATCGCGATGCGCGTGCCGGGCGTGAAATCGCGTACGTTCTCGCCGACACGAGAGACGACGCCGGACACTTCATGCCCGAGCACCATCGGTTCCTTGATGCGAACCGTGCCGAATCCGCCGTGGTTGTAATAGTGCAGATCGGAGCCGCAGATGCCGCCAGCGCGAACGCGAATCAGCATCTGGTCCGGGCCGACCTCGGGCGTCGGAACGTCCTCGATCCGCAGATCGAACGGGGCGTGAATGACAAGTGCTTGCATGGCGGGTCTTTGACGTTGAAAAGTGATTGACGGAAGGATTCAGGTGCCGGCGCAATGCGCAAAGGACGATGTTCGTCCGGCTCGGCAAGCACCACGCACGATGGTCAGTCCAGCGCTTTCGTCATGTTCTCGATGACCTTCTTCGCATCGGAGAACACCATCATGGTCTTGTCCATGTAAAACAGCTCGTTGTCGAGCCCTGCGTACCCCGACGCCATCGAGCGCTTGTTCACGATGATCGTGCGGGCCTTGTAGGCCTCGAGAATCGGCATGCCGGCGATCGGCGACGACGGATCGTTCTTCGCGGCCGGATTGACCACGTCGTTCGCGCCGAGCACGAGCACGACGTCGGTCTGACCGAATTCCGAGTTGATGTCGTCCATCTCGTAGACCTGGTCGTAGGGCACCTCGGCCTCGGCCAGCAGCACGTTCATGTGGCCCGGCATCCGGCCCGCGACCGGATGGATGGCGTAGCGCACGGCGATGCCCTTGCCGGTCAGTTTGTCCGACAGTTCCTTGAGCGCATGCTGCGCGCGGGCGACCGCGAGGCCGTAGCCGGGCACGATGACGACCGACTCCGCATTGCCGAGCAGGAACGCCGCATCGTCGGCCGAGCCCGATTTGACCGGGCGCTGTTCCTGTTTCGTGCCGCCCTGCGCGGACGCTTCCGCGCCGAAGCCGCCCAGAATCACGTTGGCGAACGAGCGGTTCATCGCGCGGCACATGATGTACGACAGGATCGCGCCCGACGAGCCGACCAGCGAGCCGGAAATGATCAGCATCGGATTGTTCAGCGAGAAGCCGATGCCGGCCGCGGCCCAGCCCGAGTACGAGTTGAGCATCGACACGACGACCGGCATGTCCGCGCCGCCGATCGGAATGATGATCAGGACGCCGAGCACGAACGCGATCGCGGTCATCGCGATGAACGGCAGCCACGATTGCGTGATGACGAATGCGCCGCCGAAGCCGAGCATTGTGAGCGCGAGCGCGAGATTGAGCGAATGCTGCCCGCGAAAGACGATGGGCGCGCCCTGAAACAGGCGGAATGTGTACTTGCCCGCGAGTTTTCCGAACGCGATGACCGAGCCGGAGAACGTGATGGCGCCGATGAAGGTGCCGATGAACAGTTCGACGCGGTTGCCGTACGGGATCGTGCGGCCGTCGGCGGCGAGCCCGAACGCGGACGGTTCGCAGACCACCGCATACGCGATGCAGACGGCTGCGAGGCCGATCAACGAATGCATCGCGGCGACGAGTTCGGGCATCTTCGTCATTTCGACGCGCGCCGCGACGGTCGCACCGACGATGCCGCCGATCGCAAGGGATGCGGCCAGCAGGCCGAGGCCCAGCGTCAGGCTCGCGCCGAGCGTCGCGGCTTGCTTCGCGATCAACGCGATCGTCGTGAGGATCGCGATCGCGATGCCTGCCATGCCGAACACGTTGCCCAGGCGGGCCGTTCGCGGATGCGAGAGTCCCTTCAGTGCCTGAATGAAGCAGACCGACGCGACGAGATACAACAGCGTGACGAGATTCAGGCTCATTGCGCGGCTCCGGAGGCGGGCTGACGTCTGTCCTTCTTCCGGAACATCTCGAGCATGCGCCGCGTGACGAGGAAGCCGCCGAACACGTTCACGGCAGCGAGCGCGACGGCGACTGCACCGAAGGTCTTGCCCGCGGTGCCGGTCGTCAGGCCGGTCGCGAGCATCGCGCCGACGATGACGATCGCCGAGATCGCGTTGGTGACGGCCATGAGCGGCGTATGCAGCGCCGGCGTGACGTTCCAGACGACGTGGTACCCGACGTAGATCGCCAGCGTGAAGATGATGAGATTGATGGTGGTGTGATTGATCAATTCCATGATGCGGCCTCTAGGCGGATTTCTGGCGCGACGCGTCGTGACCGAGCAGCGTGGCGGCGACGATGTCGTCGGTCGTATCGATCCTGAGCTGGCCGCCTTCGTCGACGATCAGCTTCAGGAAGTCGAGCACGTTGCGCGCGTAGAGCGCGGATGCGTCGGAGGCGACCATCGACGGCAGGTTCGTGTAGCCGGCGATCTGGACGCCGTATCGCGTGACGACGCAGTCCGCTTCGGTAAGGGGACAATTGCCGCCGCGATGCCCGTTCGTTTCGGCACCGCGTCCGGCCGCGAGATCGACGATGACGGCGTCGGGCTTCATCTCGCGAACCATGTCCTCCGGCAGCAGTGTCGGTGCGGTTCGGCCCGGTATCAGCGCGGTCGAGATCACGATGTCGGCAGCCCGCACGCGCTCGCGCACGAGCACGCCCTGACGTGCAAGCCACGAGGCGGGCATGGGGCGCGCATAGCCGCCGCTGCCGTTGGCCGCATCGCGTTCTTCGTCGGTTTCGAACGGCACGTCGAGGAATCTGGCGCCGAGCGATTCGATCTGCTCCTTTACCGCCGGGCGCACGTCCGATGCATCGATCACGGCGCCCAGGCGCTTCGCGGTGGCGATCGCCTGCAACCCGGCCACGCCCGCACCCAGGATCAGCACGCGCGCGGCCTTGACGGTGCCCGCGGCAGTCATCAGCGTGGGAAAGAAACGCTGGTAGAGCCCGGCGGCGACCAGTACGGCCTTGTAGCCGGCGATGTTCGCCTGCGACGACAACACGTCCATGCCTTGTGCGCGCGTCGTGCGCGGTATCGCTTCGAGCGCGAATCCGGTGATGCCCGCGTTCGCGAGACGGGCGGTGCGTTCGGTATTGAACGGATCGAGCATGCCGACCAGCACAGTGCCTTTTTTCAATCGGTCGAGTTCGGCATCGGTCGGTGCCTGCACCTTCAGTACGACCTCGGCGTCCAGCGCAACGGGTGCGTCGACGAGCGTTGCACCGGCCGCGGCATACGCGGCGTCCGAAAAATTCGCGCGTTCGCCGGCGGCGTGCTGAACGCGCACGGCATGCCCTTGCGCGACGAGCTTCTTGACGGTTTCCGGCGTAGCGGCGACTCGGCATTCGCCTGCCACGGTCTCGACGGGAATGCCGATTCTCATGAGTTCCTTCTCCTGTATGGTTCGCACGGTTCGCCGGTCGGCGATGCCTTGCCCGGGATGTGAACCGACGGAACGGGCCGACCCGCGGCCAATTCCGCCTGGTGCGATTGTCAGAACTTGTGTCGCAAGCCGATCGCGGCCTCGAACAGCGAGTTGTAGCCGAAGAACGGCTGATTCGAGCCGGGTGCGGCCGCAAGGCTCGTCCATGCGCCGGTCAGATGGTTGTAGTCGACGCCGACGTAGACGTCGGTCCGCTTGCTCAGCGCATAGTCGAGCGTCGGCCCGCCGGTGAGGCGGGTGCCGCTCTGGCCGGCGTGATGCACGACATCGACGTAGAACGGGAGCTTCAACGTGAGGGCGGGCGTGAAGGAATAGTCGATCGCGGCGGAGAACGAGTCGTTTCGATAATCGGCGGGGTAGACGTGGCTGTAGATATACGAGCCGTAGATCTTCGCGCGGCTGAACGTATAGGTCGCGCCGACCGTGAAGACCTTCTGTGAGCTGTCCGGGATCGTGATGCCGAAATACGTGCTGCCGTAGGCCGTCGTCGCGGGCGTCAGGCCGCCGATGTCGTTGACGATCTGATAGGCGGCGCCGACGCTCAACGGACCGTTGTCGTAGGACAGGCTGACAGCCGGCGATGAATTGCGGTGGAAATCGCCCGCGTTCTGGCCGAACGTAAACGAGGCCTTGCCCGTGAACCCGGCGATCGTCGGGGACGTGTAGCGCACGGAATTGTCGAGGCGGCCGCCGCCCGTCAGGCCGGCGCCCTGGAAGCCGATCGTGCCGGTGAAGTTGGAGAGGGCATAGGCATCATGCGTCCATGCCATCTCGTGAACGAGCGTATACATGCGCCCGGCCGACAGCGTCCCGTACGGCGTGGCCAGGCCGACCATCGCGGTCCGGCCGAACAGCCTCGGCGTGCCCGACGGCGTCGACTGCTGCGTCACGCCGGTATTCGGCGTGAAGCCGGATTCGAGCTGGAAAATCGCCTTGTAGCCGCCGCCGAGATCTTCCGTACCCAGCAGCCCCCAGCGGCTTCCCTGGATCTGCCCGCCGCTGCCCATCGTGAACAGCTTGCCGCCGGTCTTGTTCTGGTGCGTGTCGAACCGGATCGCCTCGTCGATGATGCCGTAGAGCGTGACGCTGGACTGGGCGCGCGCCGTCACGGTGACGAGCATTCCGCAACCGATTAGGGTAACTAATATTTTGGTGTTCATCTGCATCCCCTTGTCAGTGAAAGTAAAGCGATATCGGCTACGGCTGCCGCGTCCGGAGGCGCGGCATGCCTTTATGTCATGCGGACGGAAAGCGCAGCGGCGAGTCCGGCCGATCCCTCAGTTCAGCGCACGGACCGCGTCGGCGATCTTTCGGCAGCCCTCGCCGATGGTGTCCACGCTGGTGGCGATCGACATCCGGAAATAAGGCGAGAGGCCGTACGACGTTCCCGCGACCACTGCTACGCCCGCGTGCTCGAGTAGATACAGAACGACGTCCGAATCGGTATCGAGCCGTTTGCCGGGCGGCGTGGTCTTGCCGAGCAGCCCGCCGCAATTGACGTACAGGTAGAACGCGCCGTCGGGCGCGCCGCAACTGATGCCGGGAATCGCATTGAGCGCGGCGAGCGCATGATCGCGGCGATCCTGATAGACGCCCACCGATTGCGCGACGAAGATCTGGTCGCCGGTCAGCGCCGCAAGCGCGGCGGCCTGGCTGATCGAACAGGCATTGCTGGTCGATTGCGACTGCAGCGTGTCCATCGCGGCGATCAGGTCGGCCGGGCCCGCCGCATAACCGATGCGCCAGCCCGTCATCGCGTAGGTCTTCGACACGCCGTTGACGACCAGCGTGCGCGACGCGAGGGCCGGCTCGACCGTCAGCAGATGCGGCGTGCGGCCGTCGGTGTAGCGAATGTGCTCGTAGATGTCGTCCATCATCACGAGGACGTGAGGATGACGCAGCAGCACGTCGGCGAGCGCGCGCAGTTCGTCTGCCGAATACGCCGCGCCGGTCGGATTGGTCGGCGAATTGATGATCAGCCACTTGGTGCGCGGCGTGATCGCGGCGTCGAGCGCCGGCGCGGTGAGCTTGAAGCCGTGCGCTTCGGCGCACGGCACGACGACGGGCACGCCGTCGCAGGCGAGCGTCATGTCCGGATAGGACACCCAGTACGGCGCGGGGATCAGCACCTCGTCGCCGGATTCGACGGTGATCGCGAGCGCGTTGAAGATCGCGTGCTTCGCGCCGCAGGTCACGATGATCTGCTTCGGATCGTAGGTGAGGCCGTTTTCGCGTTCGAGTTTCGCGGCGATCGCGGCACGCAGCGCGGGCGTGCCGGCGGTCGGCGTGTAGCGGGTTTCGCCGCGTTCCATCGCATCGACGGCGGCCTGGCGAATATGCGCGGGAGTGTCGAAGTCGGGTTCGCCGACGACGAGATTAACGACGGCCTTGCCTTGACGCCGCAATTCGGCGGCCCGGTCGGCCGCCGCGCTGCTCGGCGAGGGTTTGATGCGCTGAACACGGGCGGCGATGCGCGATGCACTCACTTTAGGCTCCTGAACGAAATATGAGTAGCCTTAACAGTAAGCGGGCGAAAACGCGCACGCCAAGACGTCTTTCCGCTGGGGCGAGAGCATCCGCTTATGACGAATCGTTCGACGATGCCCGGGCGCGATTCGCGTCGTCGCCCGCTGCCGGTAGGGTTTTTGTCCACTTTCCGGGCCGATGGCTTCGTCCTACCATTAGCCGATTCCTGCATCGAAGACCTGATTACCGTGAACCTGCGGCGCCTGAAGTATTTCGTGAAGAGTGTCGACATCGGCAGCCTGACGCAGGCGGCGGAGGTGCTGCACATCGCCCAGCCGGCGCTCAGCCAGCAGTTGATCACGCTGGAAGACGAATTCCAGCAGCAGCTTCTCGTCCGCACGAAGCGCGGCGTGACGCCGACGGAAGCCGGCGCGACGCTCTACCGCCACGCGCAGCTCATCCTGCGCCAGTTCGAGCAGGCACAGGCCGACGTGAAGAGCGCGGGGCAGACGCTGGCCGGCCAGGTCTCGGTCGGGCTTGCGCCCGGCACCGGCGCCTCCGCGCTGTCGCTGCCGCTGTTGCGCGCGGTCCGCGCGCGCCATCCGTCGATCCTCCTGTACATCAACGAAAATTTCGGCACGACGCTGAGCGAGCTGATCATGAACGGCCGCATGGACATGGCGGTGCTGTACGGCGACAAGCCCGTGCATGGCCTGTCGTTCCAGCTGCTGATGAACGAGGAACTGTTCCTCGTCGCGCCGCGCAGCATGGGCATCGCGGCAGGCGAAATCGACGTGACCGCGCTGCGCGATGTGCCGCTGTTGCTGCCGCGCCCGTACAACTATCTGCGCAAATACGTCGACGAGGCTTTCGCGCGGATGCAGATGATTCCGAACGTGATCGCCGAGATCGAGTCGGCCACGACGCTGTCCGCGGCCGTCGGGGCCGGGATCGGCGCGACGATCCTGCCGGATTCCACCGCGCGCGTCGTCGCGGCGGCCGGCGACGTCGTCCAGTGCCGTATCGTGTCGCCGGTGATCAAGATTCCGTTGTCGGTCTGCCTGTCCGACCATCTTCCGCTGTCCGAGCCGGCCGCGGCGGTCAAGGACATCCTGCTTGAGCTCGCGGGCGATCTCGCTTTCGACACCCGTTCGGAACCGAACGCGGATACCGCGGATACATAAGCTCGCCTTATCGCTACAAAGCGAATCCGTCTTGGCGTAATTTTTCTGCGCCCGATACATTGAATCCATCGTCAGTTGCCCGGCGCCGCGCGCGGGGCGGCGGGGCGTGCCGCGACGCGATCTGCACAGCCGGTGAAGCTGCCGCAGCGATCGTCGTCGCGCAACGTACGCAGCGGCGAATCTCCGTTCGCCGTTGCTCGCCAACCGGGCTACGGGCCAAACGATGGATCTCAAGAAGATTAAGTCTCTAATCGACCTGCTGGCGGACTCGCCGCTCCTGGAACTCGAATTGATCGAGGGCGACGACAAGGTCAGGCTGGTCAAGCGGTACCGGGGCGATGCCGCCGCCGCGCCGGCGCGCGACGCGGCTTTCGCGCGCGAGCCGCAATCGCACATCGCGCAGGACGCGGCGCCGCTGCCGGTCGCGTCGCCCGACATGCGTGTCGAGCCGAGCATCGTGCGTGCGCCGATGTTTGGCGTCGCGCATCTTCGGCCGTCGCCGAACGATCCGGACTTCGTCAATGCCGACGATCATGTACAGGCCGGCCAGGTGCTTTGTACGATCGAGGCGATGAAGGTGTTTCATGCGATCGAATCGGAATACGAGGGCCGGATAGCCGAGGTGCTCGTGACTTCCGGTGTCGAGGTCGAAGCGGGCCAGCCGCTGTTCAGGATCGAACGATGATGCGCCTCTTTCCTGACAGCCGGGCGGAGAACGGCCGCGGCGCCATCGGAACCGGCGAGCGGGGCGACCATGTTCGATAAGGTGCTGATTGCGAATCGAGGCGAAATTGCGCTCCGGATTCAGCGTGCGTGCCGCGAGCTGGGCTTGCGGACGGTCGCCGTTCATTCGGAGGCGGATGCCGGTGCGCGCTACGTTCGTCTGGCGGACCAGGCCCTCTGTATCGGACCGGCGGCGCCGGATCGAAGCTATCTGAACCAGGAGGCCATCCTGCTCGCCGCCCGCGTGAGCGGCGCGGGGGCGATCCACCCCGGCTACGGCTTCCTGTCCGAAAACGCGGCGTTCGCGGAACAGGTCGAGGCGGCCGGGCTGGCGTTCATCGGGCCGACGGCCGAATCGATTCGCACCATGGGGGACAAGGTGGCGGCCAAACGCGCGATGCGCGCGGCCGGCGTGCCTTGCGTGCCGGGACCGGACGGCAGTCTGCCCGACGATCCCGGCGAGATCCTCAACATCGCGACCGAGATCGGTTATCCCGTCATCGTGAAGGCGTCGGGCGGCGGCGGCGGTCGCGGCATGCGTGTCGTGCACGCCGCGGCCCAACTGCTCGATGCGGTGGCCGTGACGCGCGAAGAAGCGCGGCGCGCGTTCGGCAGGCCCGAACTCTATGTCGAAAAATTTCTCGAGCATCCTCGCCACGTGGAAATTCAGGTGCTCTGCGACCAGCATGGCACAGCGCTGTGGCTCGGGTCGCGCGACTGTTCGCTGCAGCGGCGCCATCAGAAAGTGCTCGAGGAGGCGCCCGCGCCACACATCGATCCCGGACTGATTCGCGAGGTGGGCGAGCGTTGCGCGGCCGCGTGCCGGCAGATCGGATATCGCGGCGCGGGGACATTCGAGTTCCTGTTCGAGAACGGCCGGTTCTATTTCATCGAAATGAACACGCGGCTTCAAGTCGAGCATCCGGTGACGGAGGCGATTACCGGAATCGACGTCGTGCGCGAGCAGATCCGCATCGCGCAAGGCCATGCGCTGACGTGGACGCAAGCGGACCTTCGCTCGGCCGGGCACGCGCTCGAATGCCGGATCAACGCGGAAGATCCGTTCACCTTCGCGCCGTGTCCGGGCCGGATCGTCGAATGGGAAGTGCCCGGCGGCAACGGCATTCGCGTGGATTCGCACCTGAGCGCCGGTCATGTCGTGCCGCCGTACTACGACTCGCTGATCGCGAAGGTCGTGACGCACGGCGCGACCCGCGACGAGGCGATTGCACGGATGCGCGTCGCGCTGTCGGAGATGCGCATCGAAGGGATCCGGACCAACGTGCCGCTTCATCGCGCGATCCTGGACGATCCGGCGTTCGGCGACGGCGGTGTGGATATTCATCACCTGGAACGCTGGCTCGCCGCGCGGGAGGCCGTATGACTCGCATCATCGAGCCTGCGCCGCCCGGCCTGCATGACGATTCGGCAGTCGCGTGTGCCGAACCGGAAGGAAAAGCTCTTGCAATGAAACAGGACGAATCGGAACAAACGCTGTGCGTCAGCCTGCTCGGCACCACCGCGATGCTGTTCGAGGCGCCGGGCGCGCTCGACCTGCGGGTGCAGCGTCGCATCTGGACGCTCGCGCGTACGGTCGGCGGGTGGTCCGGCGTGCGCGAGGCCGTGCCCGGCGTGACCAACCTGATGCTGACGTTCACGCATCCGCCGAAGGACCCGGCCGCGCTGGAAGCGCAACTGGTCGACGCATGGCATGCGGCTGGCGAACTCGATATCGCGGGCAACGTGGTCGAGCTCGCGGTGCAGTACGGCGGGGAGTTCGGACCGCATCTCGACGACGTGGTCGCGCATACGGGCCTGTCGGTCGACGAGGTCGTCGAGATTCATTGCGCGCCGCTCTACACCGTCTACGCGCTCGGCAGCCATCCGGGCTACTGCTATCTCGGCGGCATGGATCCGCGGATCGCCACGCCGCGGCGCAAGGTGCCCGTACTCGGGCTGCCGGGCGGCGCCGTCTCGATCGGCGGCGTGCAAACGGGCGTATCGGCGTCCGCCGGCCCCAGCGGGTGGAACACGATCGGCCGCACGGCGATGACGTTCTTCGACCCCGCACGCGAGCGGCCGGCCACGCTGGCCCCCGGCGACATGATTCGTTTCCGTGCCGAAAGGATTGTCCGATGATCGAGATCTTGTCTTCATCCGCGTTGGCGACGGTGCAGGACCGCGGGCGCGAAGGCTACCTGCGCTTCGGCGTCGGCACGTCCGGTGTGATGGACCGGGTCGCGCTCGCGATCGGCAACCTGCTGCTCGGCAATCCGGACGACGCGGCCGCGATCGAAATCCCGATGTTTCCGTTTCGCGTGCGCTTCCTCGAGGATCTGGCGTTTGCGATTACGGGCGCCGATTGCGCGGCCCGGCTCGACGAGCGGCCGATTCTGCCGTGGTGGACGATCGAGGCGAGGCGGGGCGAAGTGCTGACGATCGGCATCCCCGCGTCGGGAACACGCTGCTACCTGTCGCTTGCGGGCGGCGTCGACGTGCCCCGTGTGCTCGGGTCGCGCAGCACGCAGTTGCGCGGGGAGTTCGGCGGATTCAACGGACGGCAGTTGCAGAAAGGTGACGTGCTCCATGCGATCGGGCTCGATGCGCGCGCACCGTTGCAGTCCGTCGCGAATGGCGGGTTCGGCGCGGTGCCGCCGGCGTACCTGTTGCCGACGCCCGCGGCCACGCCGGCCGCCGAAGGCGGCGACACAGTGGTGCGGGTGCTGCCGGCCGCCGAGTACGAATGCTACGAAGCCGATTCGCTCGACGCGTTTTGGCGCGAAGGCTGGAAAGTGACGCCGCAGAGCGATCGATACGGATACCGGCTCGCCGGCCCGACGCTTGCGGCCCGCCGGCCGATCGAGAAACGCTCGCACGGCATCGTGCCGGGCGTCATCCAGGTGCCGCACAGCGGCCAGCCGATCATCCAACTGCGCGACGCGCAGCCGTCGGGCGGTTATCCGAAGATCGGCACGGTGATCGAAGCCGATTTGTGGCGGCTTGCGCAAGCCCGGATCGGCACGCGGATCCGCTTTGCCAGGACCACCTACGAAGAAGCGGTTGCCGCGCTCGACGAGGTGGAGCGCTATCTCGCCAAGGTCCGCAATCTCGCCGGGCTGTTCCGTGCGTCGAAATACTGACTCATGACAAACAACAACGAAGTGGACATTCAAGACCTTCGCCAGATCTCGTCGTGGCTCGCCGACGCCGGGATCGAATTCGCGGAGATCCGGCTTGCGGGTTCGACGGTCCGCCTGACGCTCGAACCCGCGGCGCCGACGGGCGATACGGGTGCGATCGGGACGCCGTCGCAGGTCGCCGGCCCGACGTCGATCGTCAGGTCGCCGTCGACCGGAATTTTCGTGGCCACGCATCCCGACCGGGCCGCGCCGCAAGCCGCGCTCGGTCATCGTGTCGAAGCCGGGAGCGTCGTCGGTCTGCTGCAGATCGCCGAGTTGTACCGGCCGGTCGTTGCGGAGCGCGGCGGCGTGATCTCGGCGATTCACGCGGAACCGGGCGGCCTCGTCGGGTATGGGGCACCGCTGTTCGAACTGGCTGCCGACGTGCCGCCGCCACCCCTCCCACGCATCGAGAGAGCAGATGATGGAAATTGACCTGAATGCGGATGTCGGCGAAGGATTCGGCCCGTACCGAATGGGCGACGACGAAGCGATGTTCGATATCGTTTCGTCGATCAATATCGCGTGCGGTTATCACGCGGGCGACCCGGTGATCATGGACCGGACTGTGCGCCTTGCAGGCGCGAAGGGAATCGACCTGGGCGCGCATGTCGGCTTTCCCGATCTGCTGGGGTTCGGGCGGCGGCCCATTCAGGTGGACCCGCTCGAACTCGCGAAGTACGTGCTGTACCAGATGGGCGCGCTCGAAGGGATCGCGCGCGCGGCGGGCCATCGCCTGACCCACATGAGTTTTCACGGCGCGCTCGGCAACATGGCCGCCGCGTCGTATGAACTCGCAGAGCCGCTGGTGCGGGCGGTTGCGGAATTCGACCGGAATCTCGTGATCAGCGTGTCGACCAACACTGAGATCGAGCGAGCGGCCGACCGGATCGGCGTGCGCACGGCGAATACTTTCCTCGCCGATCGCGCCTACGACGATCAGGGCGCGCTCGTGTCCCGCAAGCTCGCGGGCGCGGTGATCAAGGACCGGGCGGCGGTGCTCGCGCGCGTGCAGCAACTGCTCGAGGAGGGTACGGTCACCACGATCGCGGGCAACCCCCTCAGGATGAATGCGAGGTCGATCCTGCTTCATGGCGACACGCCGGGCGCGGTGGAACTCGCGCGCATGGTGCGCAGTGCGATCGAAGCGGCGGGCGGGCGCGTCGTGCCGGTATCGAATCTCGTCAAGCGTTCTTCGCCGTCATAAGTCCGGCTTATCGCACCACATCGAATCCGTCTTGGCGCGCGAATGCGGCGCCGAATACATTGTCAGCAGCGTTGATCGGCATACCGATGCAACGCGATTCCACAGAGGTGAACCATGCCGTTTTCCGATTACAAAACCGCACTCGTCACGGGCGCTTCGACGGGGATGGGCGCCGCGATCGTCGAGCGCTTCTGCCGCGAAGGGCTCGAGGTCCATGCACTGGCGCGCAGCGCGGACCGGCTCGACGCGCTCGCGAAACGCACGGGTTGCATTCCGCATGTGATCGACGTCTGCGACCTGGACGCGGTCACGAAGCTGACGCAGGACGTCGAATTCGACATCGTCGTGAACAACGCGGGGGTATCGCGCAAGGGGTCGATTCTCGACGCCAACGCCGACGACATCGACGTGCAGGTGGAAGTCAACCTGCAGTCCGTGCTGCATATCGTGCGGCTCACTATGCCGGGCATGGTCGAGCGCGACCGCGGGCACATCGTCAACATCAGCTCGATTGCGGCGATCTACAACTTCAACGGCAACTCGATCTATCACGCGACGAAAGCGGCCATTCATGCGCTGTCGCGACAGCTTCGCGTCGATGCGACCGGCCGGCGCGTGCGCGTGACGGAAATCTGCCCGGGACGCGTCGCGACCGATATCTTTGGCCACGTGCACGGCGACATCGAAGCGGCGCGCAAGCAGTTCATCGAAGGCTTCGAGCTGCCGCAGCCGTCCGATATCGCCGATGCGATTGCGTTCGCGATCGCCGCGCCGCTCGCGGTCAACATCAGCAACATGGAAATCCTCCCGACCCTGCAGGTGCCGGGCGGCCTCACGACGGTCAAGCGCGACGCATAAGCGGATCGATTCGGTCACGTCCACAAGTACGGAGAGCACATCATGCAACAACGTATCGGTTCCCGAAAGAACGCGTCGGCGCCGCAAGCCGATCCTGCGATCATCGACGCGCTGCGCGACATTCCGGCCGCGCTGATCAGCGACAACATGCGGCGCATCGTCGGCACAGCCGCGTTGCGCCCGTACCACCGGTCGGGCGGGATGGTCGGCACCGCGGTCACGGTACGCGTGCGCCGCGGCGACAATCTCGCGATTCACCGCGCGTTCGAGTATTGCCGGCCGGGCGACGTGCTGGTCGTCGACGGCGGCGGCGACGTCACCCAGGCACTGCTCGGCGAAATCATGTCGATGTATGCGGAGAGCATCGGCGTGGCCGGGCTCGTGCTCGACGGCGCGATTCGCGACGTCGCGGCGATTCGCGAGAAGGATTTCCCGGTGTTCGCGCGCGGCGTCACGCACAAGGGGCCCTACAAGGCCGGCCCAGGCGAGATCAACGTGTCCGTGTCGATCGATGGCCTGGTGATCCATCCCGGCGATATCGTCGTCGGCGACGACGACGGCCTCGTCGCGTTTCCGCAGGAAGAAGCAGAATACCTGATCGAGAAGGCGCGCGCGCAGATGCGCAAGGAAGCCGACACGATCCAGTCGATCAGGGAACGCCGCTTCGATCGTTCGTGGATCGACGCGTTCGAAGCGAATATGGCTGGCTGAGCGATGGAATCTCGCGGCGAAGCATGCGAAGGCGTTGCCGTCACGGCGCTGGCGAACCGGCTTCTGGCACTGACCGCCGCGACGCGCGCGCGCTCGGAGGGCGACCCGTTCGCCAATCCGGTGCTGTCGCTCGCATGCGCGATCATGCAGTCGATCGACGATGGGCGAATCGGCGGCGAAGACACGCTCGAACTGGTGAGACAGCTGCGCGATCAGGCGTTCTCGGATCGGGCGGCGCGGATCGCCGCCTATGTCGGCGGCGTCGGTGTCGACGCGAACGACGCGGCGCTCGAATCGATTGCCGGTCGTGTCGTGGGCGACGCGAACGACTGGGACGGCTTTCGCGCGCGCGCCGAGCGCACCCGCTATGCGGCGGTATTCACCGGGCATCCGACCTTCGCGCTGAATCCGGAGGTCGCGCGCCATCTCGCCGATCGCGCTTGCGGCGCGGCGCCGCGGCGATTCGAGTCGCATCGCCCGGGGACGGTCACGCTCGACGCGGAGTTCGAGCAATCGGTGCAGGCGATCGATCATGCCCGCGATGCGCTGGATCGCTTCAATGCCGCGTTGTTGTCGGCGGCACGCCGGGCCTTTCCCGACCGTTGGCTGGCGCTGGTGCCGCGGCCGTTGATCGTGTCGACCTGGGTCGGCTACGACACCGACGGGCGAACCGACATCGGTTGGTGGGATACGCTGCGATTTCGCCTGCGGATCAAGCGCCTGCAGCTCGCGCGCATTCATCGGCAGACGTCCGCCGTCAACAGTGCGCGGAAGCTGACCGAACGTGTCGCGACGGCACTCGACGTGCTGGACCGCCAGATCGCGGCATGCCCGAACGGCGCGGATGCGCGCCAGACTTCCCGGTTCGCACAGGCGCTTGTCGCGCACCGCGACGACGCGCTGGTGGACCCGGTTACCCTGGACGAGCTTTATCGCGACGCGATCGCGGCTGCGCCCGATCGCGACCGGCTGGCGCTGGCCGTGTCGCGCGCGGGCCTCGCATCGCACGGGCTTGCGCTCGCGCATACGCATTTCCGGCTGAACGCCGCGCAGCTTCATAACGCCGCGCGTCAAAGGCTCAATATCGCCGATTCCGTCGATGCGCCGATGCACCGGCGCGCGATGCTGGCGGCGATCAACGCCGAACTGGACAAGGTGCTGCCGCTGCCGGTCGACTTCGGCTCGCTGCTCGTGGAGCAGTCGACGGCAGCCCGGACAATGATGGCGATCGCGCAGCTCGTCAAGCACATCGACGGCGCGACACCGGTTCGATTCCTGATCGCGGAGACGGAGAGCGGATACACGTTGCTGGTCGCATTGTGGCTTGCACGGCTTTTCGGCGTGGAGCGGCACGTGGAAATCAGCCCGCTGTTCGAGACCGAGGAGGCACTCGAGCATGGCGCGCATGTCCTCGATGAAGCGCTGCGCAGCCCGCACTATCGCGCCTACATGAAATCGCATGGGCGGTTGGCACTGCAATTCGGCTATTCGGATTCCGGCCGCTATGTCGGTCAGCTTGCAGCGAGCTACCTGATCGAGCGACTCAGGATGAAGATAACCAGCATGCTCGCCCGCCACGGGCTGGACGGCATCGAGGTCGTGCTGTTCGACACGCACGGCGAAAGCGTCGGCCGCGGTGCGCATCCCGGCTCGCTCGCCGACCGCCTCAAATACCTGTCGCCGACGGCGTCGCGCCATGCGTTGAACGATTGGGGGTTGCAGGTACGGGAGGAGAGCGCATTCCAGGGCGGCGACGGCTATCTTCTGTTCGGCACACCGGCGCTGGCGCTCGCGACGGTCGCGAGGATCGCCGAGCATGCGTTCCATCATGCGATCGGCCCGGTCGACGATCCGATCTACGACGATTCGGATTTCGCTGCCGATTTCTTCGGCTCGATCCGCGCGACGATGACGGCGCTCGTCGACGACGCAGGCTATACGGCGATGCTGAGCACGTTCGGTCCCGCGCTGCTCGACCGCACGGGCTCGCGGCCCGCGGCGCGGCAAGCGGACGGCGCCGCGTTCCGCGCCCGGATTCGCCACCCGAGCGAGCTGCGCGCTATCCCGAACAATGCGATCCTGCAGCAGCTCGGCTGGTGCGCGAACACCGTGCATGGCTTGGGCGCCGCTGCGGCCCGGCAGCCGGAGGGCTTCATGGAGATGCGTGAACGCAGCCGCAGATTCAGGCGCGCGCTCGATCTCGCGGAAGCCGCGTTCGCGCACTCCGACATCGAGGTGCTGAGAGCCGTGACGTCGCTACTCGATCCCGGCACGTGGCTCGACCGCGCGCTCCACACGGCGGATGGCAGTGCGCGGGACGCGATGCTCGCGGTCGCCGCGATGCTCGAGCGGATCGGCGCGTCCGCGGCGACGCGGGCGATGTTCCGCCGCGCGTTGGCCGACGATCTGGCGCTGCGCGCCGTATGGCCGAATCGCACGCGCATGAGCGACCGCGAAATGCTGCTGCATGCGCTGCGGCTGGCGCTGATCCAGCTGGTCTGGTTGAAGGCGACGGAGATTCCGGAGTTTTCGCCGCGGCCCGATGTGACGGTCGACGACCTGCAACGGGCGATCGTCGGCCTCGACATGCCGTCCGTGCTGCCGGTACTCGCGCGGATATTTCCCGAGCGGACGGACGACACGGCCGAATACGAGTATGCCGAGCCCGCCGCGCCGCGCGCGCCGGGTTCCTATGCGAGAGAGCACCGCGAGATTTTCTCGCCGATGCGGCAGTGGTTCGAGTCCATACGCGAAATCTCTGCTGCCGTGACCCACGAAGTCGGCACGTTCGGCTGACGCCGCCCCGCACGCGCATCGCGGGCGATGGCATTCGCGATGCGACGCGCACCGGTGCGGCCTCGGAGGCCGGCACGGTCCGCCACATTCAACCTTTACTGAAATCCAGCAAGGAGTGTTCTCATGCGAGCGTCGATTCTTGTGACCCGTGCGTCGTTTCCCGACATCGTCGACCGTTTGCGGGAGTCCTTCGAAGTGACCGACAACCCGGACGACACGATCTGGTCGCAACCGGAACTGATCGCCCGGCTGCAGGGGAAACGCGGTGCTGTCACCGCGGGCAGCGACCGGATCGACGCGCCCCTGCTCGATGCCTGCCCGGGGCTAGAGGCAGTCTGCAACATCGGGGTCGGCTACAACAACATCGATGTCGACGCGTGCTCCGCGCGCGGCGTGATCGTGACCAACACGCCGGACGTGCTGACCGACACGACCGCGGATTTCGGGTTCGCGCTGATGATGGCGACGGCACGGCGCATCACCGAGTCCGAGCACTTTCTGCGCAGCGGCGCGTGGACGAAGACGGGACGCTACGACATGTTCGTCGGCTCGGACATTCACGGCGCGACGCTCGGGATACTGGGTATGGGCCGCATCGGCCAGGCGATCGCGCGTCGCGGCGCGCTCGGTTTCGGCATGAACGTGATCTATCACAATCGCTCGCGACTATCGCCGGAAGTGGAGGCAGGATGCGGCGCGCGCTATGTCGACAAGGACGCGCTGCTGCGCGAATCCGATCACCTGATCATCGTGGTGCCGTATTCGTCGACCTCACATCATGCGATCGGCGCACGCGAGCTCAGGCAGATGAAATCGACGGCAACGCTGACGAATATCGCACGGGGGGGCGTGGTCGACGACAGCGCACTGGCTGCCGCGCTCGCCGAAGGCGCGATCGCCGCGGCGGGGCTCGATGTCTTCGAGGGCGAGCCGGTCGTATGTCCAGCATTGCTCGCGCAGAAGAACCTGGTGCTGACGCCGCATATCGGCAGCGCATCGGTGGCGACGCGACGGGCGATGGCATCGCTGGCCGTCGACAACCTGATTGCGGCGCTGGGATCCGGCCCCCATGCCGGCCGGCCGCCGACGCCAGTCAATCCGCAGGTGTTGACCGACGCATCGCGCATCGGTCGATAACCGCCATTGGCGCACCGATTGGCGTATGGGTATTTGCCCGAGCGCATCGCCGACCGAGGGCGCGACGGTCAACCGGGATGTGGCGCACAGCGCCGCCACACGGGGCTCGAGCGAGTGTATCGATCGGTCATTGCTCGAACTTATCGCACCAGAGGAAAGGCGTCTGCAAGCTGATTTTTTTGCGGGATAGTATGAATTCAACGCAGTCGTCGATGCCGGCCACCGCGTTGAACAACGAAGTCATGGCGAGGCGCGCATCGCGACACGCCTTGATCCGGATTCATTTCAGAGGCGCGGACTATGAAGCTGCATTTTGACCTTTCTGCAGTGCTGCGAGGCGACTACGGTGCACTGTTTCTGCACGGCATCGAGCTGACGCTGTTGATGGCCATTTCGGCGTGGCTGCTGTCGATCGTGGTCGGGTTGACCCTCACGTTGATTCGCATGACGAATATCCGGATCGCGGAACGCTTCGTCGCCGCGTTCGTCGCGTATCACCGCAACGTGCCGATGCTCGTGCAGATCCTGTTCTGGTACTTCGGCATCTCGAACATCCTGCCTGCGGGGATCCAGGCGTTTCTCAACCAGTACAACGGCCAGTTCGTGTTCGCGGTCGTCGCGATCGGGTTGTGCAGCGGTGCCTATTTCTCGGAAGACATCCGCAGCGGGTTGCGCGCCGTTCCGTACGGCCAGTACGAAGCCTGCCGCGCGCTCGGCCTGAACTTCCTGAAGGGGATGCGTCATGTCGTCCTGCCGCAGGCGCTGCGAAACGCAATCCCACCGATGGTCAATCATGCGGTGCTGCTCTTCAAGAACACGAGCCTCGCGATGGCGATCGGCGCCGCGGAGCTGACTTACGTGACGCGGCAGATCGAGAACGACACGTTCCTGTCGTTCGAATCGTATTTCGTTGCAACCGTGATGTATCTGGCCATCTCGCTGCTGATCATGCTCCTGGGCGCACGGCTCGCAGCCTTCTACCGTATTCCGGGAGTGAAATGACCATGTTCGAGATCATTCGAGACAACTGGGCGCTGTTGCTGATCGGTCAGTATCCGCATGGGCCACTCGGCGGCATCGTGCTGACGATCCTGCTTTCCGTCGCCGCGCTCGCGATCGCGTTTCCGCTCGGGATCCTCGTTGCGCTCGCGAGAATCAGTCCGCTCCCGGTGCTGCGCGCGCCGGCCACCGCGCTCGTTTATGCGGTTCGCGGCGTGCCGCTGCTGATGGTCGTGTTCTGGGTGTACTTCCTCGTGCCCGTGCTCACCGGCTATCCGGTAACGGGGTTCGTCACGATGCTGTGCGCGCTCGTCGTCTACGACTCGGCGTATCTCGGTGAGATTATTCGCGGCGGCATCGAAGCGCTGCCGAAAGGGCAGATCGAGGCGTCGCGTGCGCTCGGCATGAGCTACCTGAAGACCATGCGTTGCGTGGTCCTGCCGCAGACCCTGTACAACGTGGTGCCGAGCATGATGACGCAGTTCGTATCGACCATCAAGGAGACGTCGCTCGGCTACATCATCAATGTCCAGGAGATCTCGTTCGCGGCCGACCAGATCAACAACCGGCTGCTGACGAAGCCGTTCCCGGTCTATCTGATCCTCGCGCTCTGCTACTTCGCGCTCTGTTATGCGCTGACGCAGTTCGCGCAATACCTGGAACGCCGTGTGACGCGCAAGCGCGCCGGCATGAACGTCCGCGCGAAGTCGGCGAACGCGGTTTCGCTGGCCGGCTCGGTATCCACGGGGAACTGAGTGACCCGACTCTCTCAAGGAACTCGCATGATCAAGTTTTCCAACGTCAACAAGTGGTATGGCGAATATCACGCGCTGGTCGACATCAACGCTGAGGTGCGTAAGGGCGAAGTGGTGGTTGTTTGCGGGCCGTCGGGTTCCGGGAAGTCGACACTGATTCGCACGGTCAACCGGCTGGAAGAAATCAATCGCGGCAAGATTTCGTTCGACGAACAGGACATCCACGACCGGAAGATGAGCGTGAACGCATATCGAAGCCGTGTCGGGTTCGTGTTCCAGCAATTCAATCTCTTCCCGCATCTGTCGGTACTGGAGAACATCACGCTCGCGCCGATCCGCGTCAGTGGCGTGAAGCGCGCAGAGGCGGAGAGCAAGGCGCTGGATTTGCTCGCCCGTGTCGGACTGTCGAACAAGGCGAACGCCTATCCGCCCCAGTTGTCGGGCGGGCAGCAACAACGCGTCGCGATTGCGCGGGCACTCGCGATGAACCCGCCGGCGATGTTGTTCGACGAACCGACCAGCGCGCTCGATCCGGAGATGGTCGGCGAGGTGCTGAGCGTGATGAAGAGTCTCGCGCAGGAAGGCATGACGATGATGTGCGTGACGCACGAAATGGGGTTTGCGCGCGAAGTCGCCGACCGCATCTGGTTCATGGACGCGGGAACGATTCTCGAGACGGCCGAACCCGACGTGTTCTTCTCGGCACCGAAGCACGATCGCGCGAAAAAATTCCTGTCGGATCTTCGTTCGCATTGATCGCGAGCTGGCCGGCCGGGCGCTGCAGGTCCTCCGTAGTTCATTTCAAAACATGTTTTTCAGTCAAGCCTCAAGGGGTTACACGATGGAAAAGTTGAAAGTCATCGCGGGAATGCTACTGTCAATCGGCATCTTGATGTACGTCGCACCCGCTCGCGCCGATCAATTGGCCGACGTCAAGGAGCGCGGCGAACTGAACTGCGGCGTGTATTCGAACGTCGAGCCGTTTTCCTATCCGAACGCGCAAACGCGCCAGCTCGAGGGGATGGACGTCGACCTCTGCAACGCGATCGCGAAGCAGATCGGCGTGAAGGCGAAACTCTCGCCGCTTGCCGTCGAGGCGCGCATTCCGCAATTGAAGCTCGGGCGAGTGGATATCGTCGTCGCCAACCTCGCTTATACGAAGACACGGGCGACCCAAATCGCGTTCAGCGATGCGTATTACTCGACCAAGGAAGTGCTGGTCGTGAAAAAGGCCGACGGCGGGAAGAAGCTGGCCGATTTCACGGGCCAGAAGATCAGCGCGGCCGATGGATCGACGTCGGCGCAATCGATCCCGCTGTCGATCAAGGATGGCCAGGCGGTGACGTTCCACGACACGAGTTCAGCGTTTCTCGCCCTCGCGCAAGGCAAGGTGAAGGGCTTCGTGACCAACCAAATGACGGCGATCAAGATCGCGAAACAGGTCGAGGGCACGGACGGTGCGGTTACCATTGCGGCCGAGCCGATGTTGATCGAGCCGATTGCCGTCGGGTTGCGTTTGAACGAGCAAGGGATGCTCGGCGCAGTGAATCAGGCGCTGGCGTCGCTCGAACAGAGCGGGCCGATGCAGGCCATCTTCGAAAAATGGTTGGGACCGAAGACGCCGTACGGCTTGGTACGGACCGACAAGGTTACGCCGATCAATCAGCTGAAGTTCATGCCGGTTTCGTAACGTGGCCGTTCGATGGCGCGGCAACACGCCATCCGGACCGGGGCGGTCGGCACCCGGCGCTTGCCAATGAGGATCGGAATGGCATCTGTAGAGACGAGACACAGGATCGTCGTGATGGGCGTGTCCGGTTGCGGGAAGTCGTCGCTTGGCGCGATGCTGGCGGCTGCCGTCGGCGGCGTGTTCGTCGAGGGTGACGATTACCACCTGCCGGAAAGCAAGCACAAAATGCGCAACGGCATTGCACTGGGCGATTCCGATCGGGAGCCGTGGCTGGACCGGCTGGCAAGCATGATGACGACGCCAGCCGCTTCGGTCGTGTTGTCGTGCTCGGCGCTGAGGGCCGCTTATCGCGCCCGGCTGCGTGCGCGTGTTCCCGGGCTGCGGTTCGTCTATCTCGAAATTGAGTTGGAAGATGCGTTGAAGCGCGTATCGAGACGAGTCGGGCACGAGTTTCCGGTCGGGCTCGTTTCGAATCAGTTCGACACCCTCGAGTCGCCGGTCAGCGAGGGTCGCGTGCTGCGCTTGCTTGCGTGCGACCCACAAGAGCAGAATCTCGCGTGGATCGTCCGATGGCTGGATGGATCGATGGATGTCGTGGGCGAGTGACGACGTCTCGTTTTCGCTGACGCTAACGGTTTGCCTCGAAAGTTAGCAACCCAACGGGTAATGCCGTTCAGTTAAGGTTCTTTCTGAGGAACCGGACGGCATAACGAGCAGGACGGGACTTGGCGGCCCGATCGTATTTGCGGTCGGGCCGTTTACATTGATGAGCAGCTTGCGGTGTTCGCGAAGTCGCTTGAGGACGGCGGGCGACTTGGCGAAGGTAGGCGTGCGTGCGGCCCACATCATCTCGTGCTGGATGAGAGCTTCAACGGCAAGTTCCGAGATGAATGCTTGAGCCTTGAATGGTTTCGAACGCGCACGGAAGCGAAGGTTGTGATCGAGCAGTGGCGGCGTTACTACTATGCCATCTGGCCGCATTCGAGTCTGGCCTACCTGGCGCCCGACGAGTTCAAGCAGTGGTATTTGACACTGCCTCGTTTTCACGTACAGCGTGTCATGCGGCGGCGCGTAGGGATTCGTACTCGACGGGAGTGCAGTAGTCGATCGACGTGTGTATGCGCTGTCGATTGTAATAGCCTTCAATCCGGTCGACGATATCCAGGCGGGCCTGAGTGCGAGTCTCGTAGCGCGTTTGGTAAATGCGCTCCACTTTCAGGGTTTTAAAGAAGCTCTCCATCGGTGCGTTGTCCCATGCGTTTGCACGTCGGCTCATCGAGATCTGTTGATTTCCACCGAATCTTGACCCCTGAGTCAGATTTCAAGCGGCGTTGACAGCTACCGCGGTTTGATGCAGAACCCGTCGGCATGCGCAACCCCGTGAATCGGCTAACTGCCTCCGGTGCTTAACTACTCGCCCTGACGACGAGGTGGCACGACATTGGTTGCTGGCCTCTGCGAAGGGTGTCGAACGTCGGAGGATCCTCCTGCAGCAGCTGGAAGATCCGCGCGGCGGCCGTGATGCCGATTTCACGCGCAGGTGGCCGCACGGTCGTCAAGCTAGGCGCCAGCATCTCCGCCATCGGGTAGTCGCCGAAGCCGACGATCGCGCATTGTTCCGGCACGCGGATGCCTGCGCCGCCCGCGGACAGCAGTGCACCAAAGGCAAGGTTGTCGTTCGCGAAGATGATCGCGTCGGCCGTGCGGCGTGCGGAACACAGTGCGAGCAGCGCCTCGCGTCCTGCGTGCATCGGCTGCGCTTCGGTCGGTGCAAACACGATCGGCTGACGCCCATGCTCGCGCATGATCTCGGTATAACCATCGCGCCGCTCGAGCGCGCTTGCGTCGCCCGCCACGCTGTTCAGCACGAACGCGATGCGTCGATAGCCGCGTTCGACCAGATGACGCGCCGCGATGCGTCCGGCTTCCTGGTGCGCGAAGCCGATCTGCAGCGGCTTGCGCCGCGGCTGGAAGTCCCACGTTTCGAGCACGGGCACCTGCGTTTGTTCGATCAGTTCCTCGGTTCCCGGGGAATGGAAGTGCGACGTGAGCACGAGCGCCGCCGGCGACCACCCGAGCAATCCGCGCACCGCGTCCTCCTCGAGATCCGTCGAGAAGTAGCTCGATGCGAGCAGCAACTGGTAACCGTGTGCTGTGACCTCGTCGCTGAAGCTCTGGATCGTGTTCGCAAAGATCGGCCCCGAGATGTTCGGAATGACCATGCCGATGACACGGCTGCGCGCCGAGGCGAGGCCGCCGGCGACGAGATTCGGCACGTAGCCGAGCTCGGCGACCGCATCGGCGATCCGCTCGCGCAGCGGCTCGGACAGTCGCGCCGGATCCTGGAAATAGCGCGACACGCTGATCTGCGATACGCCGACGTGCTCGGCCACGTCGCGTAGTGTCAAGCGTCCCGACGTGCGGCGTGAGCGCGCATCGCTTTTAGTCGAATCGGACATATGTTCCGCTGATTTCGTTATTTGACGCGGCAAATTCGCCACGGGAAACTGCCTGTTAATGTTAGCGCTAACCAAGCGAGGTCGCCAGCACGAAACGATGTGTGGCCCGGTGGTGGGGCGCTGCCTTCACGACAGGATATCGGATGACGACAGCTTCCCGCCTCATGCACCTCGGGGCCTTTCTGATGGAGACCGGACACCATGCAGCCGCGTGGCGGCATCTGGACGTGCAGGCCGATGGCGGCACGGATTTTCGTGCGTATGCGGCGCTGGCCAGCATGGCCGAGCGCGCGTGCTTCGACGCGATTTTCGTCGCGGACAGCGTCGCCGCGAACGTGGGTGATGGCGCCGCGCGCTCGGCACGTTCTGACCGGCTCGATCCGCTGACGCTGCTGCCCGCGCTCGCCGCGGTCACGGAACGCATCGGCCTGATCGCGACGGCGACGACGACCTACAACGAGCCGTATCACATCGCGCGCAAGTTCGCGTCGCTCGACCACATCAGCGGCGGGCGGGCCGGCTGGAATCTCGTGACGTCCGACAACGCGGCGGAGGCGCGCAATTTCGGCCGCGCCGAACACGTCGGTCACGACGAGCGCTATGCGCGCGCCCGGGAATTCCATC
The DNA here is from genome assembly GCF_017104975.1 of Burkholderia sp. Ac-20344. NCBI lineage: Bacteria > Pseudomonadati > Pseudomonadota > Betaproteobacteria > Burkholderiales > Burkholderiaceae > Burkholderia > Burkholderia sp. Ac-20344. The sequence goes on along the minus strand of NZ_JAAGPP010000001.1, from coordinate 91,234 downwards.
GCGTCGTGACGGGCCTGTGGGACAGCTGGGCCGACGACAGCTTCGTGCGCGACAAGGCGAGCGGCGCGTACTACGACGCGTCCACGCTGCGCGTACTCGATCACCGCGGCCCGCATTTCTCCGTGGCGGGGCCGCTCAACGTGCCGCGCCCGGTGCAGGGATGGCCCGTCGTCGTGCAGGCGGGCGCATCGGAGGCGGGGTGCGACCTCGCCGCGCAGACGGCCGACGTCGTGTTCACCGCGCACGCACGGCTGGACGCCGCGCAGGCGTTCTATCGCGACATGAAGGAGCGTGCGGTGGCTGCGGGCCGTGCGCCGGGCGACCTGAAGATCATGCCGGGCCTGTCGGTCGTCGTCGCGCGTACCGACGACGAGGCGCGCGAGCGCTTCGACGCGCTGCAGGCGCTCGTCGATCCGGTCGCGGGCGTCGCGATGCTTGCGCGGATGCTCGGCAACTTCGACCTGTCCGGCTATCCGCTCGACGGTCCATTGCCCGATTTGCCGCTCACGGACAGCGGCCAGCGCAGCCGCCAGGCACTCCTGACCGCGCTGGCCGGCGACGAGCGCCTGACGATCCGCGAACTGGTGCTGCGCATCGCGGCCGGGCGCGGGCACGTGACGGTGGTCGGCAGTGCGACAACCGTGGCCGACCTGATGCAGACGTGGTTCGAGCGCGACGCGGCGGACGGCTTCAACGTGATGCCGGCCGAACTGCCGGGCGGCCTCGATGCGTTCTGTTCGCTCGTCGTGCCCGAGTTGCAGCGGCGTGGGCTGTTCCGCACGGCCTACGCCGGCCGCACGTTGCGCGAGCATCTTGGGCTGCAGCGACCGGTGCGTGCGTAGTGCACGCATTCGTCCCGTCGATTCCATCCGATAAGGAACCTCCGATCATGAAGTTTTCCCGACGTTCGTTTCTCCGCATCGCACAGGCTGCAGCCGTGGCCGCGTTCGCTACGCCATTCACCGGCGGCGCGCATGCCGACACCGGCCGCACGCTGCGCATCGGCTACCAGAAGGGCACGCCGCTCACGCTGCTGAAGGCGCAGCGCTCGCTCGACAAGCCGCTCGCCGCGCGCGGCTTCGACATCGCATGGACCGAATTCCCGGCCGGGCCGCCGCTGCTCGAGGCGATGAATGCCGGCTCGATCGATCTCGGATACACGGGCTCGCCGCCGCCGATCTTCGCGCAGGCGGCGGGCAGCCGGATCGTCTACCTGGCGGCCGAACCAGCCGGCCCGCACAACGAGGCCATTATCGTGCTCGACGGCTCGCCGCTGAAATCGGTCGCCGACCTGAAGGGGCGGACGGTTGCATTCGCACGCGGATCGAGTTCGAACTACCTGATCGTCGCCGCGCTCGAAAAAGCCGGACTGACCTACGCGGACATCAAGCCCGCGTTCCTGTCGCCGGCCGATGCACGTGCGGCCTTCGAGGGCGGCAAGGTCGACGCATGGGTCATCTGGGATCCGTATCTCGCGGTCGTCCAGCAGACGCTCGGCGTTCGCACGATCGCCGACTACGCGTCGGGCATCGTGCAGCCGTACAGCTTCTTTCTCGGTGCGCCGGATTTCGCGAAGGCCCACCCCGAGGTGTTGTCGGATGTGCTGTCGGAGGTCGCGCGCGGCGACGCGTGGACGGCCGCTCATCGCAGCGACGCCGCGCAGTTGATTGCTCGCGAGATCGGCGTGCCCCAAACCGTCGTCGAGCGCTATCTCGCTCGATCCGCATTCGGGCTGCTGCCCGTCAATTCGACCGTGCTCGGCGCGCAGCAACGCGTTGCGGATACGTTCCGTCGAGCGAACGTCATTCCGCGTGCGATCCAGGTCGCCGACATCGCGCACCCGGTTTCCTTCACCCGCTGAATCCATACTCCACTCGCCTCGCAGAGCCGCTGTCATGAACCGACTCGCTTCCCGTACTGCCGCCATCCGTCCCGTTCGCCGCGCCGCCGCATTGCGCTGGCGCCTTCGCTTCACGCCCCGGCTGAAAACCGGGCTGCGCACGGCGGGTGCCGTCGCGCTCGCTTGCGCCAGCCACACCGCGCACGCGCAGTCGACGCTGGTCATGTACGGCATCGTCGATGCAGCCGTGCAATATGGCCGCTTCAACAGCACGACCGGCGCGATGGCATCGGCGGCGAGCGGCAACTTGCAGGCATCGCGCTTTGGGCTGCTCGGCAAGGAAGATCTCGGCGGCGGCTATCGCGCGAACTTCCGGCTTGAAACGGGCTTCAACATCTACACGGGGATGGGCGGCGGTGCGACGCAGTTCAATCGCGGCGCATCGGTCGGGCTGTCGGGGCCGTTCGGCAGCGTCGACGCAGGCTATCTGTACCTGCCGATCTACTGGGTGTTTCTCGCGTCCGACGTCGGCACGTACGGGCTCGCGAATCCGGCCGCGATCATGTCGCTCGAACACACGACGACGCTCGGTTCGAGCGGCACAGGCGGGTTCTACCGGAACGCGGTGCGCTACCGGACGCCGGAAACGCTCGGCGGCTGGTCGAGCGAGATCGGTTATTCGTTCGGCGCGCAGGATCCTGCGGGGCAGACGCTGAACGCGCGCAACGTCGGCGCGAACATCCAGTACGCGAAGAACGGCGTGCTGGTCGGCTACGGTTTCAACCGCTACCAGTACTACGCGAGCGCGACGGCATCCGACGCGTCGTCGCAGCTCACGCATGTGCTGACCGCCGCATACGATTTCGGCCGCGTGGTGGTGGGCGGGAATTACGTGTATTCGAAGCGTACTGACGGCACTGGGTGGTTTGCGTCCGCAGCGCTGCTCAACGCACGCGTGCGCGTCGGGCTTGGCGACATCAACGTCGGTGTGTCCAGGCGTATCGAGAACGGCGATGCGCGCGCGACGGCGTGCAATGCCGGCTACGTGTACTACCTGTCGAAGCGTACGCAACTGTATGGCTTCGCGACGACGATCCTGAACAACAGACATTCGACTCAAGGATTCGCATTGCTGAGCAACGCGGCGGCGACCGTGACGCCGGGGTTCGATCCGTGGGCCGTGACGGCCGGTGTGCGAACCTCGTTTTAATGAGGATATCGACGCGAGACTCACTGCCTGATTGGTCACAAGATTCCGCCTCAGGTCACTTCGATCTTGAACTCCTCCGTGTACCGCTTGCTGCTCATACTGACTTCCTTGGTTGCCACAAATTATGGCTCGAAGTCGCCTACGAAGGGCTGGCCGGTCCAAATGGCGAAATCCTTCAACTCGCAGGCCTACGAGGGAGACAACAGCTTGGTCAGACTGTTCGGAAACAAGGGGCAGGGGTCACGGTCGGGCAAGCAATCGAGACAGTCTTTGCGCCGTTGAAAGGAGGGAGGTCACTATACGGTCTTGTGGGAACGCCATCAACAACCGCTCCTTCAAGCCAACGAGGCCAATCGCGTACAGTACACCCGCGCCCTCAATCTCAATCGGACAGCTTATCGAGAACACGCCTGCGTCATACTCATCATCGTTGATCGCATATCCCGCAGCTTGCACTGCCCTGAGACCTGCCTTGACCTTTGCGGGATCGGTTACGGTGTTGGGCCTGAATTTCTCATGGTGGCCCGATACGAAACGGTTAACCAAACCTTCTGGTTGAAAAGCTACGAGAGCTTTTGCTGTTGAGGTTGCATGAACCGGGAAGTCGGCACCGGGGTAGACGAGGGTACGGGTCGGATCCTCCGGCGGCACTATCACAACCAGTTCGATCTTTTCCCCGGAAATCTTCGCCAAATATCCAACTTCACCAAAGCGGTTCGCCACCACCTGTATTTCGCGACGGGCAAGTGCTTTTGTGGATGTGCCTGTCACGTTGCTGCGAAAGAGGTCGAGTATTCGAGGGCCAATGAAATAGTTGGACCTGCCTCGCTGACCAGCCACAAACCCAGCCTCAACCATACCATTGAGCAGTCGGTGAGCCGATGGCATAGGCAATTGTGTCCTAGACGAGATCTCAGCGAGGGACAGGCCGGCCGATGAAGTCGAAATGGCTTCGAGAATGACAGCGACTCTTTCTAGCCGCCCGGCTTTCTCACCTGTTGTCTGCGTCGGCATACCTGTCCGTCCCTGTTTGGTTGCCTTGTTGTTGCGTCGTTTCGCGTGCATATCGCGGAAGCGGTGAGCAGAGACCTGACCATTGTCCGATGGAGTCGGACAATGGCGACTTTCACTCACAAGCGGTGCTTCGGAGTTCCCGTTTGAGCACTTTGCCCGTAGCATTCTTGGGTAACTCATCAATGAACTGCACGACCGACGGCTTCTTATAAGAGGCCATATGCGCCTTGCAATGCTCGATGATCCCCGCAGCGTCTAGGTGGTGACCAGAACGCAACACGACGACCGCCTTGACGAGTTCTCCCCATACGTCATCGGGCACACCCACCACTGCGACTTCTGCCACCGCGGGGTGGGAGCAAATGACCTCTTCGACTTCGCGTGGGTAGATGTTCGAGCCACCGGAAATGATGAGATCTTTCTTGCGGTCGGTCAGAAAGAGATATCCCTCGTTGTCCAGGTAGCCGACATCGCCGGTGTGTAGCCAGCCGTTGCGTAGCGTCTCGGCCGTTGCCTCGGGACGATTCCAGTAGCCTTTCATGACGAGGTCGCTGCGCACACAGACTTCTCCAAACTCGCCAACGCCCACTTCCGTGTCGTTGTCGTCCAGAATCGCAATGCGCACACCTGGCATCTCACGGCCACACGAAGCAAGTCGTTTGATCTTTGCTTCATCGTCGCCGACCATATGCGCCGCCTTCGGCAGTGATGCGACGGTCATGGGTGCCTCGCCCTGTCCATAAATCTGGACGAAGACGTTGCCAAAGACGTCGAGTGACTTCTGGAGCTGATTGACGTACATGGGGCCGCCGCCATAGATGACGTTCTTCAGCGACGACAGGTTGTATCCGGTGTGCGAATCGGACTGCAGTAACATCGTAATCATCGTCGGCGCCATAAACGTCGAGGTCACGCGGTACTTTTCAATGGCCTCGAACACCTTCTCCGCTTTGAAGCTTTTCGATAACGGGAATGCGTTGGCCGCACCGACCGCTAGGTGAGGCATCATGCAACTGGCAGTTCCATGTGATATCGGCGCGACGTGAAACATGACATCGTTGGGAGAGACATCCGGGACAACGCCCAACAAGAACTGCTGGCACATCGTAACGAGGTTCCGATGCGTTTCCATCGCACCCTTAGGCTTTCCGGTCGTCCCCGACGTATAGAATAGCCAGGCGATGTCATCCGGGTCGATGACGACGTTGGGTGGCGTGGCGGGGAACTGCAGCAGCAAATCCTCGTAGTCAGTGTCCGCAATGCAATTTTTGCTGCCGATGCACACCCAAAGCATGACCTGCGGTACCAGTGATTTTAGCTCGTCGACATGAGCGGCGAAATCTTCACTGTAAATTACGATACAAGCTTCGGAGTCCGAAATGAGAAACTGGTACTCTTGGACATGAAGGCGGGGATTCATGGGGACGGCCGCACATCCGGCTGACATTGTCGCCAGAAACGCTTCGAGTCCCTCAAACCGGTTGGAGCACAGAATCGCCACTCGTGCGCCTTTCCCCCCGCTCTCAAGAATAGCATTCGAAAGCCGATTAATCCGGCTCGCGCCCTCCGCGTACGTAATTCTACGGTCTTCGGAAATCCACAATACGTTGTTCGGTGTGCGCAGCGCAGACCGCTGAACCCAGTGACCCGCGTGCATATTATTCTCCAACGTTCATAATGCGATTCCTGTTTCCGCAACCGGCTTCCTGGTATGTACCCCGCTCGGAAGAAGGGAAGCTCGCCTCGCGCTTTTCCTTGACAGACTGAATGCCTTCGCGCGCGTCCTCGTCGACGAAATTCAGCATTTCCATGGCGACTGAAAGGTCAAAGATCGGCGCAACAGGTTTGTACCAATGATTCAGGGCGCGTTTTGTCCAGCGAATGGATAGCTGACTGCCTCTGCTCAAGGTGTCTGCGACAGACAGGGCACGCTCGAGCAGCTGCTCGTGTGGTACGCACAGACTGACAAGGCCGATCCTTTCGGCTTCCGGACCATCGATGAAATCGGCAAGCAGAAGGTGGTATTTGGCCTTTGCCATGCCGCACATCAACGGCCACAGCATGACTGCATGATCACCTGAGGCGACACCCAGGCGCGTATGGCCATCGCTCAGCCTCGCCTTCTCCGAGATGATGCTGATGTCGGCTGTCAATGCGGTGGCGAGGCCGGCGCCTACCGCGACGCCATTGATTGCGGAAATGATGGGCTTTTCAAGGCTCATCATATTATTCACGATATCGAGCGCTTCCTGACCGGTCCGAAGAACGCCCCAATAGTCCTCCAGGTTGCGTTTGACCATGTCGAGGTCGCCTCCCGCACAGAAGGCTTTACCCGCGCCCGTGATGACGACCGCGCGTGTCTCGGCGTCGTCACCGATCGTGAGCCAGACCTTGCTCAATTCCCAATGTAGCCGCTCATCGGTTGCGTTGTACTTTTCTGGCCTGTTGATTGTCACTAGAAGTACACCCGGCGATGGTCGGTCGAACTTCAAATTTTGATAGTCGCTGTAAGCAATTGACATGCTTCCTCTCCCTATAAGGCACCGGCGCGGTACAGCTCATCGGTAAACTCGGCCAACGTAATCTCCAGTCGTTCCATCATGTCGTCGACCTGAGTGGCAGTCATGGTCAGTGGGGGCGCAGTCATGAACCACTCTCCAAAGCGACCACCGCTGGTGCGACGTGCATAAATCAAAAGGCCATGTTTCATACCGATCTGGCGAACGCGGTCAGCAGCCATCATTTCCGCAGGAAGCATTTCGCGCGTTTCCTTGTTCTTCACCATTTCCACGGCGGTCAACATGCCTTTTCCGCGTACATCCCCGATGATCGGCGAACTTTCCTTCAGAGCCAGCAGGCGCTCCAGCAGATAATCGCCGACTCGAGAGGCGTTACCGATGATGTCGTTTTCAACGGTCTCGTCGAGAACCGCGCACGCGCCGGCACAGGTAATCGGGTTGGCATTGTAGGTGTGCGCCAGATTGAACCCAGTGAGTCCCGCCAGTTCATCGACGAGCGTTGCGGGCGCCAGAACTGCCCCAAGAGGCGTATATCCGGAAGCTAACCCCTTGGCGAGAACGACCAAGTCAGGCTTTGCATCCGGCCAATGACTGTTGGCGAGGAATTTTCCTGTTCTGCCGGCACCGCACATGACTTCGTCGAAGATGAGGAAGACGCCATATTTCGTGCAGATCCGTCGAATTTCAGCGAAGTACTCAGGGGGCGGGACATTCGCGCCGGTCGAGAGACCGCCAATCGGTTCGAAGATAAAGCAGAGGGTATTTTCGGCGCCAAGGCGAAGAATGGCTGCTTCCAGTTCATGGGCACACTGCATTGCGTACTCGACTACGCTCATGCCCTCGGGGTGCCGGTAGGTGAACGGCGTTGGGATTTTCTCCGAGAACTGGACCATGTCACCGTAGATCGGGGCGAAGTCCAGATCGCCCGTTATTGCGATGGTGCCAAGCGTTCCGCCGTGGTAAGACGGCATGCACGAAATGATGCGTGTCTTTTGGTGCATGCCTTTGGCGAACGCATACTGACGACAGAACTTGATGGCCATTTCGTTGGCCTCAGAGCCGCCAGATGTGAAGTGACACCGTTCAAAACCAGGGCCTGCAAGCACTGCTACCTTGCGTGAGAGTTCTGCGTTCGGCTCGTGGCGGGATACGCGCACGTAGCTGAAGGACAATTTCTTTCCTTGTTCGTACATCGCCCGCAACACGCGTTCGTTTCCCTGTCCGATGTTGCTAACGATTGCACCAGACGAGACATCAATAAACCTGTCGCCCGCGTCGTTCCAAAGGTAGATCCCTTCACCCCTTACGATCGTAGGCAAATCCTTGGTGTTTTTACGGCTGTAGAACAGATCTTGTGGGCCGCCGATAGGAAAGTCCGACAGAGCGCCGTCATGTTTAGCAGTTTGCGCCATGATTATCGATCCGGGTCGGTTAGCGTTTTGCGTTCGACTTGGCATGTGCGGTCACACACAGGATCTCGAACATCAGATTTGCAGCATTGATGGCTGTATGACCGGACGGGTCCAGCAGGGGAGCGACTTCGCAAACGTCGCCACCGATAACGTCCAGGCCCAGCGCGCTACGAATGATGACCTGACAGTCGCGCATCGAAAGTCCGCCCGGTTCAGGAGCACCGGTGCCGATCGCGTAGACCGGGTCTAGCCCATCGATATCGAATGTGATGTAGACGGGGCCGCCAGCCACTGTCTCAAGCATCTTATTGATGACCGCAGCACGCCCCATCTCTTCATAGTCGTCCATCGTAACGACTGCCATGCCGGCGTCGTAGGCGTACTGGATGTCACTTTCGCTGAAGCGTGTACCGCGCAGACCGATCTGGATCACGCGCTTTGGGTCAATGATGCCGTCCTCAACACCACGGCGAAACACGGTGCCGTGGTTGATGCGGCTCCCGTAGAGTTCGTCAAGCGTATCGGAATGGGCATCGAAGTGGATGACGCCCAACTTCTGCCCCTTCGGCGCCAATCCACGAAGAATGGGATAGGTGACCGTGTGGTCGCCGCCGCATGAGATCGCGGAGATGCCACGATCACGAAGCCGCGCATAGTAGGCCGTAATCGCGTCCAAGGTCTGTGCGTTGTCAAGCGGGTTGACGGGCGCATCCCCGATGTCGACGACTCGTTGCAGTTCGAAGGGGCAAATTCCGCTTTGTGGGTTGATCTTTCGAATAAGTCGCGACATTTCCCTGACTTGTGCAGGCCCTTGTCGCGCACCGTTGCGGTTCGTGCAGCCAAGATCGTACGGAACACCGACGAGCGCGATGTCTACGTTATCAAGGTCGCGTGCGTAAGGCGCACGCATAAACGTCGCCGGTTCGGCGAAACGAGGGACGACACCTGAGTCGAGAAATTGGTCTGCAGTTGAGTTCATCGCGTTTCCTCTGGGGGTTTGGGTCGTTGCAAAATTTCACTTTGTTCACTAGACTTCCGTTAAATGGAATCTAGCAAGGATTTTTGGAAATTGCTAGTGGCAAAAAGAAATTTTCGAGCCGTTTCCGCGGATCCGACGGAGACGGGCAACTACTACTCTCCTCAGGTGTCGCAGATGAACTCCACATTCTTGAACCGCCTCACTGGCCACGTATCGCAAGAGCGACTTGCGACCCTGGTTTCTTCGCTGGCCGAGATCGGCAAATCAGACGGAGGTGGTGTCAATCGGCAGGCGCTTACGCCGCAGGACGTGGCAGCCCGTAAATTTCTGGCGCAGATTGCCGTTGAGATGGGATGCGAGGTCTACCGCGATGAAGCGGCCAATGTTTTCTTTCGTCGTCCCGGATTGACGGAAGCTCCGCCGGTGGTGACCGGAAGTCATATCGATACACAACCCACCGGTGGCAAGTTCGACGGGGCCTACGGCGTATGCGCAGGCCTCGAAATGTTGGCTGCCCTGAATGACGCGGGGGCGACTACAGAACTCCCTATCGAAGTTGCGATCTGGACAAACGAGGAGGGTTGCCGGTTCGCGCCTGGTTCGATGGGCTCGGCCGCGTTCGTCCGCCCAGAACTCCTCCCATCCTTCCGGGAGAGCGCTGACTCCGCAGGCGGGCGGTTCTCTGACGCATTAGATGACGCTGCAGCGGCGCTCGACGCTATACCGCTTGTTCCGCTGAAACGTCCGTTTTCCGCGTTCCTAGAGGCACATATCGAGCAAGGTCCGGTGCTCGAGCGCGACGGCAAAATGCTTGGTGTAGTAAGTGGAATTCAGGGAGTGCGGTGGTTCCGGATTTTCGTCAAGGGACGGACCTCCCACGCTGGCACAACACCCAGGGAGTTCCGGAAAGATGCGGTCCTGATAGCGACCGAGCTTGTACAGCAGGCATACTCTGCCGCCGACATAGGTGACGATAATTTGCGCTTGACCGTCGGGCGCTTCGAGGTTTCACCTGGGGCGACCAACACCATCGCGAGTGAAGTAAGTTTCACAATTGACCTTCGGCACCCGTCTGATGATGTCCTTGATGACTTCGAGGCCATCTTTCGTTCATGGACGCAACGACAATCCCCATGTTCGATTTCGCTCGAACAGTTGATGCAGCATAAGCCGACACCGTTTTCTGAGAGAATCAGGGCGTCTCTCGCCGAAGCAGCTGACTACTGCGGACAACCCTGGCGAGAGCTTCTGTCTGGCGCCTTTCACGATTCGATGTATCTGGCGGAACATTGTCCAACGGGAATGCTGTTCATCCCGAGCAAAGACGGGCTGAGCCATCATCCGGCGGAGCTGTCAACTCCCGATGAATTAGCATGGGGGGCCAGGGCGCTGACGTTGACGGTGTATCGGCTCGCAAATCCGTCACTTGATAGGACTGAATATTAATCAGATGGTTGCAGGCGACGCGTCCCCAAAGAGAAGATATCGCTCGTGGGGACGTACTTTCGGTCTGAGTCAGATCAAAGCAACTGCAAGGCCCACCACGATACACAAGCCTGCACGGTGAGCGCGATTGAACGCCAGGAAACATCGCGCCGGATCACGGGACCGAATCTTGCAGTACTGATCGACGACGCACCCAAGCGCACCCGCCCAGCCGAGCCAGAAGGCGATGCCCCACGACAAAACGATAGCCAGTGCGGCAAATATGGCGAGATAGGCGGCGAAGCAGAGCCCGGAAGCTAGCACTTCGTACCTTCCGAAGGTAATCGCGCTGCTTCTCACGCCTATCCGAAGGTCGTCTGTCCGGTCGACCATCGCATATGCAGTATCGTAACCGACGACCCAGAACATGTTCGCGGCGCACAACCACCACGCGACCGATGGTACAGAACCCAGGACGGCCGCAAAAGCCATCGGGATGCCAAAACTGAACGCAACGCCGAGTACCGTTTGGGGTACCCCGAAGATGCGCTTACCAAACGGGTAGCACAGAGCAATTGCAGATGCGCCGAGAGCATACAAGCCGGTCAAGGAATTCAAAGGAAGCAGGAGCAGGGCCGCCAGTGCCAGCAATAACAAGAGAAACCTCCGGGCCTGCCTGCGCGATATTACGCCGGATGCAAGTGGACGTTGCCTCGTCCTCGCGACATGAGCATCAAAGCGCTCGTCGGCAAGATCATTCGCGACACATCCTGCCGAACGCATCAGGAAGGTTCCTAGTATGAATGTTGCCAGCAGATGATGCGATGGATGCCCCTCCGCAGCAATCAAAAGCGCGCCCAACGTTGGCCATAGCAAGAGTAGGGTCCCGACTGGCTTATCAACGCGCGCCAAACGAAGATACGGAATCGACTTAACAAATAAAGTCATGGGTATGGATTTCCGGGGAATTGAAAACGGCCCCTTCGCGGGGCCGTCTGTCCAAGATGTAAGAGGCGCTTACGCCGAGGCGTCCACGTCAATGACAATTTTGCCCACGTGCGACTTTTTCATGAACTCGGCTTGTGCATCGCGCAATTGCGCAAGGGGGAAGGTCTTGTCCACCATTGCCTTGATCTCCCCGCTTTCAATGTATTGCACAAGGTTACTGGTCGTATGAGCAACCGGATTCGCGATGCCGTACATCTCAAGGTCCTTGTAGATCAGGTCACGCAAATCTACTTCAGAAATTGGCCCTGCAATCGCCCCGCCCGTGGTGTACCTGCCGCCGCGCTTAAGCACACGCAACAGCCCCGTAATGGAATCTCCGCCGACCACGTCCGCAACAACGTCAACACCACGAGGGCCCACAATCTTCTCAATTTCCGCCACCATATCAAGGCTTTCGCGGGGAACGAAATGGTCGGCGCCCAATTCTAGAATTTTGGCCCGTTTGCCCTGACCGGCAATTGCAATCACCACACAGCCGCGACGCTTGGCCAGTTGCACGTTCGCGCTACCAACCCCGCCCGCAGCTCCCGTGATGACGACGACCTCACCGGCTTTCAGGCGAGCTCGCTCGAGCATTTCCTCGGCTGTGGTGAAAGCACAAGGGAAGGTGGCCATTTCGACATACGAGATGTCCGCATTCACCGTGAAGGCATTTTCGACCGGAACTACTGCGTACTCCGCATACCCACCGTCACACTCACTGCCAATGAAGCGGACTCCTTCTTCGCGCAACGGAGCAGACGGGTCACGAATGACCGGGTCTACCATCACGCGGTCACCGATCCGTTGCGTGTCAACCCCGTCACCAACTTCGATGATGCGGCCTGCGATTGCCGCACCCTGAATCCGGGGAAACGCAAGACTCGAACGGTCCCAATTGCCCAGATCTGCGGTGTCAGGGGCGATGCCCTTGCTGCCAATTTCTTCCGTCATACCTGAACGGACGTTCGGGCTATACCAGCCGGTGCGTGTATTCAAGTCAGTGTTATTGACACCGCAGGCCCCGACGCGGATCAGGACCTCGCCTTTTCCGGGACGAGGGGTCGGGACATCTTCGTGGTACTCAAGCTTATCAAGACCGCCGTGACCAGTGAGCAATACGGCACGCATTGTTCGGGGGGTGTTCATTACCAGGTTCTCCACTCAATTATCAAGCGTTGCTGAACTTCGAGGACCATGCACGCAGGTATTCAACCGTCAGCAGCATGCATATCGAAAACATTGTGAGAATTACGGCCGCTGCGAGGATCGTGGGGCTCAACTCTTCGCGGATTCCGCTCCACATGATCAATGGGATCGTCCGCTGGTCGACGCCGGCGATGAAGAGTGCCATCACCACTTCGTCCAGTGATGTAGCGAATGCAAAGATGGCACCCGACGCAACACCCGGTGCGATGAGCGGTAAGGTTACTCGGAAGAACGTTTCAATTGGCGATGCTGAAAGACTGAGTGAAGCCTTTACGAGGTCGTAGTCGAAGCGGGACAGCGCCGCACTGACCGTGATGACGACGAGTGGAACTGCGACAATGGTGTGCGCGATTACAAGCCCGGTAATGCTTTGTGTAAGGCCCCAGCGAGAGAAAAGGAAGTAGATGCCAGCCGCTGTCACGATTACCGGCACAATCATCGGTGAGAGAATCAGCGCCAACAAGACTTTTCTGAACGGCGTGTCTTGCCGGCTGAGTCCAATTGCGGCCACGGTTCCGAGCGTCGTCGCAACGAGTGTAGTCAGTGAGCCCACGATCATGGAATTCACGATCGCATCGCGCCAGACTTCGGATCCAAAGAAGCTTGCGTACCATCGCAAAGAAAAGGCGTCACGATGGAGTGCCAGCATCCCTGGGGTGAACGTCAAATACCGTTGTGCATTGAACGAAAGGGGTATGCATATGAGAATTGGTGCCATCATGAAGAACAGCACCGCACCGCAAATAAAATAATACGTTTTCCGGATCATTTGGGAGCTCCAACAAGTTCGGCGCTGGCAAGCGTCCTGAACATCCAAAAGATGTCTGCAACCAGGAGCAGCAGGCCAACTGACAGCGCGGCAGCAAGGCCCCAGTTCAGAGAGGACTGCATGTGATAGGCAATTAGGTTCCCTACCATCTGTCCTTCACTGCCGCCGACAAGGGCGGGTGTGATATAGAAACCGAGAGCCGAGATGAAAACCATCATCGCTCCTGCGGCAATCCCAGGGACGACCTGAGGAATGTAGACCGAGAAGAACGCCTTGACAGGTCCAGCACCGAGGGAACATGCGGCGCGGACATAGTCCTTGGAAACCCCTTTCATCACGCTGTACAGCGGAAGAATCATGAACGGCAGGAGGATGTGGGTCATTGCGACAATCGAGGCGAAACGTGTATATGCCAATTGTGGCCGAGCGCTATCTGCGACCACGTGCAGCCACACAAGCAGGTCTTCGAGCGGGCCATTGGTCTGGAGAATGACAAGCCATCCTGAAGTGCGCACCAGCAGTGATGTCCAGAAGGGAAGCAGTACGAGCATCATCAACACAGTGGCAGTGCGTCTGCGCGCGGTCGCGATCAGATGTGCCACCGGAAACCCAAGGAGCAAGCATGCAAGTGTCGCGCTTACGGAAATCACGAGCGTGTTGGTGAAAACGGCGAGGTACAGTCGCTGGTCCTCAGGCTGAATAGCGACACTGCCGGTCGCGGTCTGGCGCAAGTCCACTGCGGCAAGCAGATTTTGTGCAGTGATTTTTCCGGAGGAATATTTGATCACTCCCCAAGGCTCGGGCGTGCCCCACCGCGGATCGATGCCGACGAATCTGCTTTTCCAAGTACCGGGAGTACCTCCGGATTCCTCCAAGTGGCGCACGGTCTTGCGCAGCAGCCCTTCGAATCCCGTGTACCTGTAGCTCAACTCGCGAGCGACTTGCCCCAGTTCGTCGCGGTCGTCAAGCGTCATCAGTTCTTTTCCCAGTGCTTTATATGCCCCTTCGGACGGTGCGCCTTCTCCGCTCCAGTTAGCCAGCTCGGCGTGAACCTGGGCGAGTGGCAGCGCAACAGCACTCGCGTCAACGGAGCGGTACAACATCTGGGCGATCGGGAGCAAGAAGAACGCGACCAGGAAAGCAACGAGCGGCAGTATCAGAAGAAGTGCGCGAACCTGGGCGCGCAACTTGACGTGCCGATATTGCCGATCGGTGTGCACGGGAGGGGCCGCAGGCGGGACATAGGCGGTGTCTGGCATGTTCATTCTCACCTCACGTGGCTGAGCGGAACGCAATACAGTCTTCCGAACGGAAGCCAACGGTCACCATGTCACCGATTTGGACACGTTCGCAGTCGCGATTGTTTGCAAGTTTTGCGATCAAACCGTCACCTTCGTCGCGCGCGAGTCGTACCCGGATGTGGTCGCCCTGATAGGTTCGGTCAGTGACGCGGCAGTTGAAACGGTTATTCAGAGAATCGGCTTCCGGGCCAAGGACAATTCGCTCCGGGCGGATGGACAGCTTTATCAGATCGCCAATAGCGGCCGCGGCACCGACGCCGCTCGCAGTAAGCCTGCCCACACCGGGGCTATCGACGATCCAGTTTTCGGAACGGATTTCGGATAGTCGTCCGCACAGCTGATTGTTCTCGCCAATGAACGAAGCTACGAATGAGTTTCTCGGTTGCTCATACAGGGCGACGGGAGATGCGAGTTGCTGAACGATGCCCTCATTGAAGATTGCAATGCGGTCAGACATGGTCAGTGCTTCGCCTTGGTCGTGAGTGACGTAGACGATCGTAACGCCGAGGCGCGCATGCAGTTGTTTGATCTCATACTGCATGTGCTCCCGCAATTGCTTGTCGAGCGCGCCAAGTGGCTCATCCATCAACACGATGCGGGGCTCGAAGACGATCGCGCGCGCAAGTGCGACACGCTGTCGTTGCCCGCCCGACAATTGGGCGGGAAGGCGGTCGCCGAGCCCCTTCAGTTTCACCATATCGAGCACGGCACTCACTCGTTCAGCGATCTCGGCCCTCGACACTCTGCGAACCTTCAGCGGATAAGCAACATTTTCGGCCACCGACAGATGTGGAAAGAGCGCGTAGCTCTGGAACACCATTCCGATGTTTCGCTTGTGAGGTGCGACGCTGGTAATTGCGGCTCCGTCCAGAGAGATTGAGCCGCTGCTGGGGGTTTCGAACCCAGCGAGCATCATGAGCGTTGTGGTTTTCCCGGATCCCGAGGGCCCAAGGAGCGTAAGGAACTCCCCTCGATGGATGCTGAGGTTGAGTCCAGCAACGACGGGCGTGTGCCCGTCGTAACTCTTCCGGACGTCCCGGAATTCAACTATCGCGTCTTTCATTTCACACTCCTGCGGCGACTGGCGGTGGGCTTCAATGTTTCTAAAATTAAACTGTAATTCCGTTTTTTAGTCAACGCGGACAAAAATAGGGGTTTTTGCTGGTCAGGTTCCGGAAGTTGCATGCTGGGCGCCGGGTGTGTTTCCCCTTTCCTGCATCAATGATGCTCTGGCAGGCTACCGATGGGCTGGGCGATACAGGCGAGAGGGCGCCATGGGATTTTTTGGGGGGGGATCGACGGAGCGGCGACTCGACCACGGTAGAGGCAAGAGCCCCGACATTGCGTTTTTCAACGTATGATTGCCGAATCCGTGCAACTCACCAGAGCTTGAAGCCAGATGTCCGATACCGATCTCGAAAAAGGTGACAGAATTCCGCGACTCGAAAGGGTTGCGATGATCTTGGAGGCGATCAACAGGTCAGACCAGGGGCTCACCCTTGTCGAAATTTCGTCTCAGACCGGGATGCCGATGCCTTCGGCGCACCGCCTCGTGAACAACATGTTGGATGCCGGTTTTCTCGTGGGGCAGCGCGGACGGTCCCGGTATCGGATTGGGCCGCGACTGATACGCATATTCCAAAGTTCTCTGAGTCTCGAGACGCTTCAGGTACTTACCGAGCCGACACTGCAGAGGCTTGCAGACAGCTTTGGTCAGGTTGCGTATCTGGTAAGACTAGTCCAGGATTCAATCCAGCTCGCTGTTACGGTGCTGCCATCGTCTCCGAGTCGAAATCTCATCTATCCCGGCAACGTGTTTCCACTAAACGCCACCGCCTCAGCCAAGGCGCTGCTTGCGTTTCAATCCGAGGCGATCATCGATCGGCAGCTCCAAGGTCCGCTCGAGAAGTATCGGCCCAACACAATCGTCGACCCCGAGAAGCTGAAAGCGAAGCTCTCGGAGGTCCGGGAGCTTGGCTACGCAATAAGCGATGACGAGTTTGACCCGGGGGTTTATTCGATCTGCTGTCCGGTGCTGATTGGATCTGCAGGTGCACTGTACGGCGTCGGTATAGTCGCTCTTAAGGAAAGGCTGTTGATGAGCTTTGATACGGAAACGGTTGTGCAAAGCCTGAAAGAAGCCGCAAACGCGTTGCGTACGACACTGCAGTCGACCGGTCTGCATGCTATCAGCGACGTTGAAAGTGAAATTGATACCTGATCCCGAGACTTCCGCCGGTCACGCGACCGTTGGCTGAGCGTGCGCACACACCTGACTGCACTGTCGCGGCGCGGTCGCCCGTCGTGACGGCGACGGCAGTCTGATTTCCTTCCTATTTTTCTTCTCCTGTCCTGCCACATCGTCACCTTGGGTTGGTGTTTGCCGACTCAGGGGCGACGGGTACCTCTCCGCGCCATTTGAGCCGAACATTGCCGCTCTGACCGCGCGTCCCTTGTGACGTACGGTGGCGGACCAAAATTTCCTGAAATCGAAAGAGCATGTTTTATTTTTCCGAAATTCGGAAGATGTAGACTGCACCCAGCGAGGCGGGCTATCGAGATTCAGGTAGGTAAATTCCACAATTGATGCAAAGATTCCGTTTTTGCATGCTTAGCATGCGCGGTGACGCTCCGTGGGGCAATGTTTGCAACGTTCGTATTGATCTTGGCGTGGTTTCTTCATAGGAAAGGTGATGCAATGAACGTAATGAGAAGGGTGGTGATCGCGAGTGCCGCGTTGCTGATCTCGATGTCGTCGATGGCTGAGGGCAGCAAGGAAATAACCGTTGCATCATGGGGAGGTAGCTACACGGAAGCTCAGAAAAAGGCTCTGTTCGACCCGTTTACCAAGGCCACTGGCATCGCCGTCAAAGTCATTGAATACAACGGTGGCTTGAGTGAAATTCGCGCCCAGCAGCAAGCGGGCAAGGTGGTCTGGGACGTGGTTGTCTCCGACATCTTCGACGAACGACGGGCGTGTGAAGATGGATTGCTGACCAGATTCAACGCATCGACGCTTCCGGCAAATGCTGACGGGACTGCTGGTGTGTCTGATTTCGTACCCGGTACAACGTCCAAGTGCAGCCTCGGGTCGATCTCGTGGGCTCGAGCTATTGCCTACAACGCGAACGCGTCGAAGCAGCCGAAGAGCATCAGGGATTTCTTTGATATTAAGAACTTCCCCGGCAAGCGCGGACTGCAAAAGTCACCGGTTGCGACGCTCGAGTGGGCCTTGGTGGCCGACGGAGTTCCGCGAAAGGATGTCTATACCGTGCTCTCGACTCCTGCTGGTGTCGACCGCGCCTTTCGCAAACTTGATAGCATCAAGAAAGATGTCGTGTGGTGGGAGGCCGGGGCCCAGCCGCCACAATTGCTGGCGTCAAATGAAGTCGCCATGACTTCCGCTTACGCGGGCCGGATTTTCGTCGCTCGCATGGAAGGAGCACCGTTCCGGATCATGTGGGACAGTGATGTTTGGTCAACGGATTTCTTCATGATTCCGAAAGGTGCTCCCCATACGCAAGAAGCTCTCGAGTTCGTGAAGTTTGCAAGCAAACCTGATCGTCAAGCGGCTCTCTCAACCCTGACTTCGAATGGGCCAACGCGGCGTTCTGCAGTTGCGCTGGTCGGTAACTATCCCGGCACAAAAGAAAGCGTTGCGCCGCATATGCCTACGTATCCTGCAAACATCAAAGATTCGATCCAGGCTGGCGCGGATTTCTGGGCCGAGAATCAGGACGCGCTGAAGTTGCGCTTTACGCAGTGGCTCCTGAAATAGGTATCCGCAAGTATAGGCGGCATCGGTTACGCCGCCTAATGGCGGCATTGAGGCAGCTTTGTGCACGACTCAGTGCCGTTACCGTTCGTTCAAGATCGAACTCAAGGTGCAATTGACGCGCTGCAGGAGAGACCTCAGCCCATAAGGGCTGAGGCGCCGACGGAGCAACCGCCCCGGAAACTCTCAGGCAAAAGGACTGTGGCGGCGTTTTAAACTCTGGAGAGAGGCATGCGCGCATGCCCACCGAAGGGGACGGCGGCTTCTTGCGCCTAAGCTCTCAGGTACCGTGACAGATGGGGTATGAGCCGAACTTTCGGCAATTCTTTATTCTTCGCGGAACCGTTCATGCCACATATCATTATTATTGGCGCCGGCATTACAGGTGTTACGACGGCGTACACCCTATCCGAGCTTGGATACCAGGTAACCGTCGTTGACCGGCATCTCTATCCAGCGATGGAGACATCATTCGCCAACGGTGGGCAACTATCGGCATGCAATGCCGAAGTGTGGAACAATTTTGGAACTATTCTGAAGGGATTGCGATGGATGCTTAAGCAGGACGCTCCTGTCCTTTTCAATCCGAAGCCATCGTGGCACAAGTACTCGTGGATTGGTGAATTTGTCTCGAATATTGAGAATTATAGCGAAAACACTATAGCTACTGTGAAGTTGGCGCTTGAGGCGCGAAATTATATTTTTTCAATAGCCGAGCGTGAACAGATTGATTTCGATCTAGAAAGGCGGGGCATTCTGCATTTTTATCATGACAGAAAATCATATGATGCGGCCACTCGAACAAACGAACTTCTAGTGTCGGCTGGACTTGAGCGTTTTGCCGTGTCGCCCGCAGAAATAAAAAATATCGAACCTACTCTGCAAGGGGAATACTACGGCGGATACTTCACGCCATCGGATTCGACGGGGGATATACACAGGTTTACGCGTGGCCTCGCAATCGCGTGTGAGAGGCGCGGCGTCCGCTTTCGACAGGGTGTAACGGTCAAGAATGTTCAGTGCCGGCATAGTGGCGTCCGCTTGAGCGTTGCGATAGATGTCCCAACGCAAGAGGGTTCTCCGTACCCATATGCAGAAGAGATGGTGGCCGATGCAGTCGTAGTATGCGCCGGCGTGGGGAGTCGGGGAATTGCCAATCTATTTGGTGATCGCCTGAATATATATCCGGTAAAAGGATATTCGATAACAGTTTATCTCGATGGCGAGGACAGCGTGTCAAAAGCGCCTTGGGTCAGTCTTCTCGACGAGAGTGCAAAAATCGTGACTAGTCGATTGGGTGTTGACCGACTCCGGGTAGCAGGAACGGCCGAATTTAATGGCTACGATCGCGACATTCGAATGGACCGTATTGATCCGCTAGTTAGATGGGTCAATCAAAATTTTACGGTTAATACTTCACGAGTGGTTCCGTGGTCCGGACTGCGCCCGATGATGCCCGACATGATGCCAAGAGTGATGAAGGGCAGGGCGCCACGCGTGTTTTACAACACCGGCCACGGTCATCTCGGGTGGACTCTTTCGGCCGCGACGGCAGTGGCAATAGGAAAAATCGTATGGGAGCATCTTCCGACGGACATCAGTTGAAATCCAGTGAAATCCACACTCAGCCGAACGATTTCTAGAGCGAAATAGCTGAAAGCAGTATTGCTGCAGGATAGACGTTCGGTGGCTCTCATATTGAATGCAAGTCCAGGAATCGTTAATGCAATCCACCCTGATTTCTACGCCGCAGCGCATTGGTGTCCCGAGGGAAGGCTTCCCCGGCGAAAAGCGCGTCGCCACCGTGCCCGACGTGGTGAAAAAACTGACCAAGCTTGGCTTTACTGTCGCTATCGAATCCGGTGCTGGTGAAAGATCCAACTTCGATGACGATGCTTACCGTGCAGTCGGGGCCGAAATCATCGGCTCCGCCGCCGCGCTTTGGGCGAGTTCGGATATCGTGCTCAAGGTGCGTCCACCTAGCGTCGACGAAGTGGCGCTGATGCGCGAGGGCGGCACGCTGATCGGTTTTGTCTGGCCGGCGCAGAACCCCGAACTGATGCAGCAACTGGCCGCGAAGCGCGCCACCGTGCTGGCGATCGATTCTCTGCCGCGCACGCTGTCGCGCGCGCAGAAGATGGACGCGCTCACGTCGATGGCCGGCATCAGCGGCTACCGCGCGGTGATCGAGGCCGCGCATGCGTTCGGCCGCTTCCTGAACGGCCAGGTCACGGCGGCCGGCAAGGTCCCGCCGGCCAAAGTCTTCATCGCCGGTGCCGGTGTGGCGGGCCTCGCCGCGATCGGCACAGCCGCGAGCCTCGGCGCGATCGTGCGCGCCAACGACACGCGAGCGGAAGTGGCCGATCAGGTCAAGTCGCTGGGCGGCGAATTCGTCAAGGTCGACTACGAAGAGGAAGGCTCGGGCGGCGGCGGTTACGCGAAGGTGATGAGCGAAGGCTTCCAGCAGGCTCAGCGCGCGATGTATGCGCAGCAGGCCAAGGACGCCGACATCATCATCACGACCGCGCTGATCCCCGGCAAGCCCGCGCCGAAGCTGATCACGGCCGAGATGGTGCAGTCGATGAAGCCCGGCAGCGTGATCGTCGACATGGCCGCCGAACAGGGCGGCAACTGCGAACTCACGGTGCCCGGTGAGGCCGTCGTGCGCCACGGCGTGACGATCGTCGGCTATACCGATCTGGCGTCGCGCCTGTCGCGGCAGTCGTCCACGCTGTATGCGACCAACCTGCTGCGCGTGGTCGAGGAGCTGTGCAAGGCCAAGGACGGCACGATCAACGTCGACTTCGACGACGACGCGATCCGCGGCCTCACCGTCATCAAGGAAGGCAACATTACGTGGCCGCCACCGCCGATCAAGCAGGCGGTCGTCGCGCCGAAGCCTCCGGCAGCGCCTGTCGCGGCCGCGCCCGCGAAGTCCAAGGGCCACGGCCACAGCGGCGAGCCGATGTCGGCCAAGGCGCTCGCGATCGTGTTCGCCGTCGGCGCGCTGGCTTTCCTGCTGGTCGGCCAGTTCGCACCGGCCAGCTTCCTGTCGCACTTCACGGTATTCGTGCTCGCGTGCTTCGTCGGCTACATGGTGATCTGGAACGTCACGCCGTCGCTGCATACGCCGCTGATGAGCGTGACCAACGCGATCTCGTCGATCATCGCGATCGGCGCGCTCGTGCAGGTCGCGCCGCCCCTCGGTGAGCTGGCCAACGCCGGCGACCGCCCGTCCGGGCTGATCCTCGGCCTCGCGGTCGGTGCGCTCACGCTCACGGCCGTCAACATGTTCGGCGGCTTCGCGGTCACGCGACGCATGCTGGCAATGTTCCGCAAATAAGGGGACGACAAGACAATGACTGCAAACCTGACTACCGTCTCCTATATCGGCGCCGCGATCCTGTTCATCCTCAGCCTCGGCGGGCTGGCCAACCCTGAAACCGCGCGTCGCGGCAACCTGCTCGGGATGATCGGCATGCTGATCGCGGTGCTGGCCACCGTGGCCGGTCCGCGCGTGTCGGCCGCGGGTATTCCGTACGTGGTCGCCGCGCTGGTCGTCGGCGGCGCCGTCGGCCTGTACGCCGCGAAGAAGGTGCAGATGACGCAGATGCCGGAACTGGTCGCGCTGATGCACAGCCTGGTCGGTCTCGCGGCCTGCCTCGTCGGCTTCGCGAGCTACATCGACACGTCGCTGCAGTTCACCGGTGCCGAGAAGGCGATCCACGAAGTGGAGATCTACGTCGGCATCCTGATCGGCGCCGTCACCTTCGCGGGTTCGATCATCGCGTTCGGCAAGCTGTCGGGCAAGATCGGCGGCAAGCCGCTGCTGCTGCCGGCGCGGCACTGGATGAACCTGGCCGCGCTGCTGATCGTGATCTACTACGGCCGCGCGTTCCTGCATGCGGAAACGATCCAGGAGGGCATGCTGCCGCTCGTCGTGATGACCGTGATCTCGCTGCTGTTCGGCGTGCACATGGTGATGGCGATCGGCGGCGCGGACATGCCGGTCGTGGTGTCGATGCTCAACAGCTACTCGGGGTGGGCGGCGGCGGCCACCGGGTTCATGCTCGGCAACGACCTGCTGATCGTGATCGGCGCGCTCGTGGGCTCGTCGGGTGCGATCCTGTCGTACATCATGTGCCGCGCGATGAACCGCAACTTCATCAGCGTGATCGCGGGCGGCTTCGGCAGCGGCGCGGGCGCACCGGCGGCAGCCGGTGGCGCCGCCGCGCAACCGGCCGGCGAGGCTGTGGCGGTGAGCGCGGAGGAGACGGCCGAGCTGCTGCGCGAAGCGAAGCGCGTGATCATCGTACCCGGCTATGGGATGGCCGTTGCACAGGCTCAGCACACGGTGTTCGAACTGACGAAGCTGCTGCGCGAAAAAGGCGTCGACGTGCGTTTCGCGATCCACCCGGTCGCGGGCCGCATGCCGGGGCACATGAACGTGCTGCTGGCCGAAGCGAAGGTGCCGTACGACATCGTGCTGGAAATGGACGAGATCAACGGCGACTTCCCCGAGGCCGACGTGTCGATGGTGATCGGCGCGAACGACATCGTGAACCCGGCCGCGCAGGACGACCCGTCGAGCCCGATCGCCGGCATGCCGGTGCTGGAAGTGTGGAAGGCGAAGACGTCGATCGTGATGAAGCGCAGCATGGCTTCGGGCTATGCGGGCGTCGACAATCCGCTGTTCTACAAGGACAACAACCGCATGCTGTTCGGCGACGCGAAGTCGATGCTGGACGAGGTGTCCGGAGCGTTGCAGGTCTGACGGAACTCATTCAGCAAGGCTATGATGGCGGGTGCCTCATCGATAGCCCCATCGCTTGCAGCACTTGCGCTGGTCGCCAAAGACATTGCTGCCGAACCGGGCCGGAGTCTTGCACGGTAGATGACGGTGGGGCTGGCGGATCTGCGGTCATCACTTCAACGTGATCCGTCCTCCGTCATCGTGCGGTCACGCGATGCGCGTTCAGGCCTGAGTTCGCCTTTCGCCGCGGGTTCGGCTCATTCGGCGGGGATACCTCCCCACATTTGTGGGCCATGCAGCGCAAGTACAGCGTGCGCGCCGCATATTTGTAGGCCATGAGCGGACCTGCCACATGATCCAGCCCTTTTAATCTGGCCTCAAGCGAGTTGGGAACGCACGACGTCACTTACATCCATTGGTGTTCGCGAGGCTGAGACGGAAAACAGGCTTATTTGTTGGGCAGTTATTTGTAAATAAAAAACATCCTTGATTTATCGATTTTTTTGCCATTCGAGGAAACTCCATCTATTTAAGAGGCATTTTTTTCGCGTCATCCGCTTCGATCGACACTATACGTCCTATGCCCGATTCGACAAATCGAGGCGATAACACTGCTCGATTTAACGTTGCAGCAGCGAACCTGACAAACTCGCACGCCGGCAATAGCGAATCTGAAAACTGTCGAGCGCGGCACGATGCCGCGCTCGCTTTTTCGATCTATAGCCCTGAGGTGGCCCAGACTCCGGGCAACGCCGCAGCCGAAACCTCGAGGTCAACGTTCAGCGGGTAGTGCCTGAGCAGGCGTTGCGCGACTGATTGAACGTTGCCGTGGCAATTCACATGGTTGGCCGAAGCAAGCATCTGAAGGAGCGCGCGGGTATCGATGACGGCCTTCGTGCGCTCATATGGAGTTGTCATCCTCGGCTCCGGCAAGCAGCTGCTTGGTGACGTCAACGTATGCAGCCACTTGGTTGATTGCACACCAGCGCTTCCACACATAGTCCGCATTATCTGACCAGCCAGGCTCCCCGATAAGTTGATAAATTCGGCCGGAGCGAGTCTCACCACGTAAGCCGAGATGGTCGAACGTAACGACTTCGGAGCTGACGCGTCCGGTGAGATCTCGGTTGTCTGCGCCGACAAAATGTCGAGTCCCGTTCGATGTTTCCATGATTCTCCAGCGCGATAACGTGACCCCAGGTTCCTCACTCACTGGGGCGATTCTCCAAATAGTCATGAGCATCTCCTGTTCACCAATGAGGGCCCGGCGGGAAAATGTCGACTTTCACCTTGGCGGCCCGTCGATACTGCGCTGTCATTCATGGTATTCGAGTTTGCGTCGTATTAAAGCGAAAAACTAGACTATTTTATCGGTGATTTTCACGGACGGGATATGCTTTATATTTGCACGAGTGGTCAACTAATGGTTTTTTGGGGATAACATGGTTGCCGGCAACGCCATGACGCGAGGACCGTTTATGCTTTATATGGCGGACGAGTTATGCTTAACGGCACAAGGAAGTCTCGAAACCCGCGATGCCGAAAGGCTTCGCGGGTTTTTTATTTCCATGTGCATCCAAGGGATTCCATGGAAAGCCAGGGGCAACTGGGGGCAGCATTGGGACAAGCGTCCTCTCTGTGCCGAAGTGCGTATCGTCTTCAGCAGCAGTTGCAAAAAGAATGATGCCGTCCGAGGTACGCGCCATCAGCGGAATCCGACTGATCGTCGGCATTCCTCGGTAACAACGGCAACGCAAGCCTGACGCGTGGTGCGACCGATTCGCAGCGCGGGCAAGCAACTGGCTCGTCGCGGGTCGCCACTGCGCGAATGGCGTCGAATACGCCGCAGACGGAGCAAGCATATTCATAGACGGGCATGACCGGCTTGCCCATGCGTGTTGAGTTCACCGCGCGCGATAAACTGCCCTCGGCCAGTGGAGCCGACCCACGTTCCATCGTCGATCAGCCATTGTCCGCGCAGCATCACTTTCTTGACGCGCCCCGTTACTTGCCGCCCTTCGAATAGTGTGAAATCGCAATCGCTGTGTTGCGTCTCGGCTCGAATCGTGTGCGTTTCGTTCGGATCGAACAACACAATGTCGGCGTCGCTGCCGACAGCGAGCGTGCCCTTTCTCGGGAAGAGTCCGAACAGCTTGGCGGGCGCCGTCGACATCAGCTCGACGAAGCGGTTCAGCGAAATACGTCCGTTGCGCACGCCGCCGTCATAGACGACCGTCATTCTCGTCTCGACACCCGGGACGCCGTTCGGGATCTTCGAGAAATCGTTCGAGCCGAGCGGCTTCTGGTTGATGTTTCCTCGATGCCCCTCCTTCATGCAGTAAGGGCAATGGTCGGTGGAGATCAACTGCAGGTCGTCCGTTTTGAGCGCTGTCCAGAGTGCTTGCTGCGCCTCCTTCGAGCGTAGCGGCGGGCTCATCACGTAGCGAGCGAGGTCGAAGCTGTCGTCGGCATAAACGGACTCATCGAAAAACAGATAGTGCGGGCAGGTCTCGGCGAAGACGGGGATGCCGAGGTCGCGTGCTTCGATCACATGTTTGAGGGCTTCCTTCGCCGACAGATGCACGAAATAGACCGGCGCTTCCGCGAGTTCGGCGAGTTTGATGCCTCGATGCGTTGCTTCGCCTTCCATGATCGCGGGCCGGGTGAGCGCATGATAGCGAGGCGAAGTATGACCTTGTTCAAGCGCTTCGCGAATCAGCAGATCGATGACGGTGCCGTTCTCGGCATGCAGAGCGATCATCCCGCCATGCTGCCCGACCATGCGCATCGCCCGGAAGATTGCCGCATCGTCGGACATCACGGTGCCGGGGTATGCCATGAACATCTTGAAGCTCGACACGCCTTCGTGCCGGATTGCGTGGCGCATGTCCGCGAGTACCTGCTCGTCGACTTGTGTGACGATCACGTGGAAACCATAGTCGATATTTGCGACGGACGATGCTTTTGCTCCGGCGCGCGCGATCGCGTCGAGCGGGCTCGTGTCGGGTGTCTGCAGCGCGAAGTCGACGATCGTGGTCGTGCCGCCGAACGCGGCCGAGCGTGTGCCGGACGCGAAGTTGTCGCACGTCGTCGACGCGCCGAACGTATTTTCCATGTGGGTATGGCAGTCGACTCCACCGGGAAACACGAGCAGGCCGGTTGCGTCGATCACGCGGGTATCGGGGCCGACTTCGAGCGCATGGCCGATGCAAACGATGCGTTCTCCTTCGACGATGAAGTCGGCGACGTAGTCGTCGATCGCCGTGACAAGGCGGCCGCCCTTGATCAGGGTGCGGGTCGTGGCGTGGGTCATATGGCGCTCCGGTCGTGTTCGAGGGCAAGGGCGAGGGCGGCTTCAAGGCGTGCAATTTCGTCAGCGGACAGCGGCGTGATTGGCGGTCGTGCAGTCGGATACGGAAACTTGCCGGTCAAATGAAGGCATGCCTTGAGTCGGGCAGTGGCGCGCGAGCCCGGCGCGGTGCCGTAGATTGCCCTGGCGAGCGGGTAGAGCATTGCGTGCAGCTTCCGCGCATCGGCGAGCCGGCCGTCGGCTACCGCGCGATACAGCGCCACGACGTGCTCGGGGACGACCGCCGCAAGGCTGACGAGGCTGCCCTCGGTGCCCAATGCAAAGCACGTGAATAGATGCTCGTCGCCGGAGGCCATCACGGCGACGTGCGGCGCGACCGCCTGCACGAGCCTGCGATTTGCTTCATACGCACTGGTTTCCCAGCTGCCTTCCTTGACTGCGATGACGTCCGGCAGGGCGGCGAGCGTGGCGAGCGTATCGGGCGGATACGCCATGCCGCCGGTATTGATGCCTGCCTGATAGAGCATCATGGGCAGGCGCGCGGTGGCATTCGCGATGCGATGATGAGCGAGCACGATGTCGCGATCGGTCGACAGTGCCCAGGAGAACGGAGGGAACAGCAGCAGTGCATCGGCGCCCGCGCGTTTGGCGTCGTCCGCATGCAGTTGCGCTTCGTAACTGTCCTCCGCGTTGACACCGGCAACGATGATCGAACGATCGCCGCAGACCGCATGCGCGATCTCGACGACGCGCCGCTTCTCGTCGCGGGAAAGCGCATGGTTTTCACCGGCGTGCCCGTTGACAAGGAGGCCGACGATGCCGTTCACCGACGCCACCTCGGCGAGATGGCGGGCGAGCGCAGCTTCGTCGAGCGTGCGACCGTGTACGTCGAGCGGGCACAGCGTGGCGGCGTACACGCCGTGAAACGGATACGGAGTCGAGGGAATCATGCGGTGGCTTCCGGGGAAGTGAGGGTGGGAGAACCCGGCGATGCGACCAATCGTGCGGGATCGAAGAGCGGCATCTCGGGTGTTCGGCCAAGCATCGCCTCCGCCAGCAGCTTGCCCATGTAGGGGCCGCTGGTGTAACCCGAATGCACGCAGCCGATCACCCATGCGTCATCGTGCCCGGGCAGCGCGCCGATCATCGGCATGGCGTCCGCGGTTTCCGATTCGAGGCCAAGCCAGATTCGTGCAACGCGCGCATGCTCGAGAGCCGGAATGACGTGTTGCGCAAGACGCAGGTTGCCGACCAGGTTTTGCGGCAAAGCCTCGACCGCACCGCGGGTCCGATCGCCGACGCCTTGCCAGCCACCGCCGATCAGGACGGTGCCGTTCGCAAATTGCTTGAGCGATAGAAGCCCGTTCGCGATGCTCAATACCGAGCGCATCACGGGAGGCATCCGCTCGGTGACGATCAACTGGTTGACGAGCGTTTTGACCGGAATCCGAATGTCGAGCAGCGCGAGGAGCGGTTCGAGCCAGACGCCGCCTGCCATCACGAGGCGCGTCGCATCGACGTGCACCGCGCTATCCGTGCCATACAGGCGGTAGCGGCCGTCCACGCGGTCAATATGCGTGACGGGTGTATTTTCCAGAATATGTACGCCCGCCTCGCGCAACGCCGCGTGATAGGCACGACCTGTCAGATACGCGCTCGCGAAGCCGTCGGTGGCGCAGAACGCCGCTTCGCGCACGGCGGGATTGAGGCCGGGTTCGATCGCGCAAGCATCAGCGGCGGACAGTCGATCGATTGCAGCGCCGTATCGACGGCGCGCGTCCGCCCGCGTCCGCAGCAGCGCGCATTCGGCATCGGTAAACGCAAGCGACAGCCCGGGCGCGGCCGTAGCGAGCACGCTGCCGCCGAGCCAGGTGTCTGCATGCATCCACATGTCCCACGCTCGCATGGCATAGGGAACGAGGGCGGCTCGCGTCATATGCAGCGTCAGCGTGCCGGCGTTCACGCCCGACGCGGCTCGACACAGCGCATCGCGCTCCAGCAGTGCGACACGCATGCCGCCACGGGCGAGAAACAACGCGGTCGTGCATCCCATGATGCCGCCGCCGACGATGGCGGCATCGTACGGGCCGAAGGTCCGATGCGATGTGGTGCTCATAGCGGCGCGGCTTGCGGAATCGGAATGTCGTCATAGCAGAACGTTCCCGTGAGAGCGCCGACCGAGACCGGGCGGAACGGCGTGCGCGCGGTAAAGCACCCCGCCGCTTCGCGTGTACCGACTGCCATGTGGCACGCAAGCAGTTCACCCGCGATATCGCCGCAGGTGCGTCCCTGGCACGGGCCCATTCCGCATCGTGTCCATGCCTTCAGTTGATTGATATCGCGAGCACCCGCGCCGACCGCCATGTCGATCTCGATGCGTCGGACGTCTTCACAACGACATACGATCGTTTCCGATGCAATCGCATCCACGTGGCCGGTACGCAGCGCCATGAGCCGCGCCATCGCATGACCGGCGCGAGCCGCGTTCCGGTGCGCGTGGCGCAAGCCGTCGATCTGCTCGGCGATGCGCGCGGCGTCGGTCGCCGACAGGTCGAGCGCACATGCGCTACCCGCGAGCGTTCCATGAACGGCCGCCGCTGCCGCACCGGCAATCCCTGCTGCGTCGCCCGCGACATACAGGCCGGATCGAGACGTCCGTCCGTCACGGTCGGCAACCGCGATCCAGCCGCCGGCCTCGCGGGAATAACGGTGTGACGCCCCGAGCAGGCGCGTCACCTCGGTGGAAGGCGTGAGGCCGTGGCCGATCGCGACGCAGTCGGCGATGACGGTCGTGCGTACGCTACCGACCGGGCGTCCCGCGGCATCGCATCTGGCCAGCGTGGCAAGCAGGCGATCGCCATGCGGCTCGACGCGTACGACGGTGTGACGGTGATGAAGCGGTACGCCGGCACGCCGGATCGTGCGCCACCAGTCGAAACCTTGGCGCAGCAGATCAGGGCGTGCCGCGAACGACGGTAGCGTACGCAGCCAGTCGCTGGGGCCAGCCAGATCGGCCATTGCCACGACCGAGCCGCCGTTCAGGATCGTCTTGGCCGCTACCGAGGCGAGCAGCGGCCCGCATCCGGCAACGAGCGTCGTTCGGCCGGGCAGCCGGTGCTGCGACTTCAGCAGGATGGTTGCCGCGGCGAGACCGATCACGCCTGGCGTCGTCCAGCCATCGAAGGGCACGACGCGTTCGGTCGTACCTGTCGCGACGATGAGCGCACGCGCGTTGCATTGAACCAGGCCGCTCGGCCCGACCGCGTCGATACGGTAGTTGTCGCCGATCGACCACACCTGGTGATCGGCGAAGATGGACACGTCGCTCGCGTCGACGGCTGCACGCAACGCGTCGCCGATCACACGCTCCGCGTCGCCATCTACCGGTTGTCTATCGACGGGCACGCGATAGACCTGGCCTCCAACCGCGCGATTCTCGTCGAAAAGCGCCACCTTCAATCCAGCTCCGGCTGCGGCGAGCGCCGCGTTTGCCCCGGCCGGCCCGCCGCCCAGCACGGCCACGTCGAAATTATTCATGGGCGTCGATCTCCGGAACGGACCCAACCTGAAGTGCCGCCGTGACGGGCGTGCGACACGCAAGCAAGCGTTGGCCATCGACCATGACGAGACATTCCTGACATGACCCCATCAAGCAGAACATGCCGCGCGGTTGATGCAGACGAGGACTCTTGCGAAGCGTCTTGACGCCGGCGGCGAACAGGGCAGCTGCGATGCATTCGCCGGCGCGTGCGGCGATGCTTCGTTTGTCGAAGAAAAAGTTGACCGTGGCAGCCTGATCCGCGATCTCGTTTCGCATGATGTTCTCCGGTTGCACAGCGTTGCTTGACAACGAATTTGGGCGATGATTTGATACTAACGTATACGATTCGTATACGCAAAATCGACAAAAAAACCTGTTTCGGCGCCACGCTTTCGGCCCGAATTTTCGCCACCTGTTCGTATCGTCAGGAGCTTCCCATGCAGCCTCCGATTACCCTGAGCCGTCTCCTTGCTGCGGGCCTCGCCGCTATCGCGCTGATTGGCGCACTCCCGGCGCACGCACGTTCACTGCAGGAAATTCTCGAGTCGAAGAAGATCGTGTTCGGCATCAACCCGAATCTGCCGCCGCTCGGCCTGTACGATGCGAAAAATGCGATCGACGGTTTCGACGTCAGCGTCGCGCGCAAGCTCGCCGATGCGCTGGGCGTGAAGCTCGAGATCGTGCCGGTCGGCTCGGCCGATCGCGTGCCGTTCCTGATGGCCGACAAGATCGATGCGGTGATGGGCGGCATGACCCGCAACCCGGACCGATTGAAAGTGATCGATTTCACCGATCCGGTGAATACCGAAGTGCTGGGCGTACTGACGACCCAGGCCACGA
The DNA here is from genome assembly GCF_017104975.1 of Burkholderia sp. Ac-20344. Taxonomy (NCBI): domain Bacteria; kingdom Pseudomonadati; phylum Pseudomonadota; class Betaproteobacteria; order Burkholderiales; family Burkholderiaceae; genus Burkholderia; species Burkholderia sp. Ac-20344. The sequence goes on along the minus strand of NZ_JAAGPP010000001.1, from coordinate 60,350 downwards.
CGTTCAAGGACTACACGCAACTGAACGACCCGTCGGTCAGGCTTGTGCAGGTGCGCGGCACAACGCCGGTAAAACTGATCCAGGATCAGCTACCCAAGGCGCAACTGCTGTTGCTCGACAATTACCCGGATGCGGTGCGCGCGATCGCGCAGGGACGTGCGGACGCGCTGATCGACGTGCTCGATTTCATGCTGAGCTACACGAAGAACTATTCGACGAAATGGCGTGTGGTCGATTCGCCGATCGAGGTCGACTACGATTGCGTCGGCATCCGGAAGGGCAATACCGCGCTGACCGAGCGTCTGAACAAGGAAATTGCCACGTTGCATAAAATGGGGTTCATCGCGACGAGCTGGAAGCGATGGTTCGGCGGTCCGATGCTGCATGACCCGACCGCGGCGCCTGCGATGGCCGCCAAGTGACGACGATGGCGCTCCAGTTCGCCCCGATTCTCGAACAGTGGCCGTATCTGCTCGCAGGCGCATGGCTGAGCCTGCAGATCGCCGTGCTCGCGTTTGCGTTCGGTATGCTCATCGGCGTCGTGTGCGCGTCGATCGTGCATTACGGGCCGGCGTCGCTGCGGCGGTTCGTCGTCGCCTACGTGACGTTCGCGACCAACACACCGCAGCTCGTCCAGATTTTTTTCCTGTTCTTCGCGCTACCGGAAATCGGCATAACGCTGAGCCCGTTTTCGGCGGTGCTGATCGGCGCGACATTCAACGCGGGCGCGTACCTGTGTGAAATCCAGCGCGCTGGTTTCGTGTCGGTGCGGCGAGCGGAAATCGAGGCGGCGGAAGTGCTCGGGTTCTCGACCTCGCAAATCGTGCGTTACGTCATCTTTCCGCATGTTTTGAAAGTCATGTTTCCGCCGTTGTCGAACCAGTTCATCGTGATGACGCTCGGCACCTCGATGGCATCGGTATTCGGTGTCGAGGAACTGACGGGGCGGACGTTCAACCTGAGTTCGCAGACGTATTTGTCCGTCGAGGCGTTCACTGTTGCGGCGGTGATATACATCGCGATTACGTTGATCGCCACGTTTGCGCTCGCGGCATTCGGCCGATACGTCTGCCGGGCGAAGATAAAGGTGATGTGATGGTCGATACCACTGCGTCCGAACTGCGCCACCTGTTTTCCCTTTACAACGTGGAGCTGTTGTTACAGGGTTTCGTTGCTACGTTCGTGCTTTCTGCCGTCGGGTGCATCACGGGCTTCGCCGTTGGTTTTGCCGTTGCCGTGGTCAGGGTGACGCGCGCCCGCGCGCTCACGCCGGTTCGGTCACTGTTGTTCGCTTATTGCCTCGTGTTCCGGCGCATACCATTTCTCGTCACATTGATGCTGGTCTTTTTCGCGAGCCAGTCGAGCGGTGCAAAGATGTCGACATTTTCGGTCGCGCTCGTCAGCGTAAGCCTGATCGCGTCGGCGTATCTGGGCGAGATCGTTCGCAGTGGGCTCGAATCCGTTCACCCCAATCAGCGGGAGGCAGCTGTCGCGCTGAATTTCGGTTACCTGCAAATGCTGCGATATGTGATCGTGCCGCAGGCATGGCGCGTGATCGTGCCACCGACGTTCGGGTTCTTCGTCATGTTCATCAAGGACACCGCGCTGGCGTCGCAGATCGGCGTGATGGAACTGACGTCCGCGGGGAAAGTCCTGAACGACAAGGGGTTTTCCGCCGGTCTCGTATACGGTGCGATCCTGCTGCTGTATTTCGCCATGTCCTATCCGCTGTCGCGTGTTGGAAAGCGTCTGGAGAAAAGCCTTGCCGCAACTAGAAATCGTTGATTTGAAAGCGTCGTATGGCGTCCAAACCGTCCTCGAATCCATCAACCTGTCCATCGATAAAGGCGAGGTGGTCAGCCTGATCGGTCCGTCGGGATCGGGGAAGAGCACGTTGTTGCGCGTGTTGCTCGGGTTGCTGCCGCTTGCACGGGGCAGTGTGTTGCTCGACGGCCGCGAGATCGATTACGGCAGCCGGGACCGCGTACGTGCGTTGCGAACGGATGTCGCGGTCGTATTCCAGCAATACAACCTGTTTCAGAACATGACCGCGCTCGAGAATGTGATGATCACCCCGACGAAGATTCGCGGCAGACCGAGCGAGCAGGTGGAGCAGGAGGCAACGGCGTTGCTTGCTCGTGTCGGTCTCGCTCACCGGCTTCATGCTTATCCCGACGAGTTGTCCGGCGGGCAGCAGCAGCGCGTGGCAATTGCGCGCGCGCTCGCACTGAAGCCGAAGTTGTTGCTGCTCGACGAGGTGACCGCTGCGCTCGACCCCGAACTCGTCACCGAAGTGCTCGATACGATTCTCGAACTCGCGAGGGACGGTATCACGATGGTGATCGTGTCGCATGAGATGAGCTTCGTCCGGCAGGTGTCGTCGAAAGTCGTGTTCATGGCGGGCGGACGGGTGATGGAGTCCGGGTCACCACAAGCGATTTTCGATGCCCCGCAGCAAGCGCGTACGCGCGAATTCGTCGGCAAGATCCTGCGTCATTGAACCGGCCCGGTGCCAGCTATCGGGTTCGCCTCGCGCTTGGTCGGTGTAGCGGGGCAGTCACTCACTGCAACTCAAGGAATGACGATGGATGCACAGTTGTTTTCTTCGGCGCTGTTCGACCTGGTCGATCGCAACTTCGCCAACGAGGTCGATTTTCTCGCCGCGCTCGTGCGCAAGCCGTCCGACAACCCGCCAGGGGACTGCGCGGCGCATGCGGAGATGGCGGCCGGCTGGCTCGAGACGCTCGGTTTCACCGTGGAGCGGCATCCGGTGCCCGTGGCCGACGTGACCGCCGCCGGCATGATCAGCGCGACCAATCTCGTGGTCCGGCATCGCTTCGGCGATGGTCCGGTCATCGCGCTGAACGCTCATGGCGATGTCGTTCCCCCCGGCGACGGATGGAGTGCGGATCCGTACGGCGCCGAGATCCGGGACGGCTGGATGATCGGCCGCGGCGCGGCCGTGTCGAAATCGGATTTCGCGACGTATGCGTTCGCGCTCAGGGCCTTGATCGATAGCGGCGCGCCGCTGGCCGGTACGATCGAACTCCATTTGACATACGACGAGGAAACCGGCGGCCTCGTCGGTCCTGCGTGGCTGTTGAAGCAGGGTATCGTGAAGCCGGACTATGCGATCTGCGCGGGTTTTTCGTATTCGATCACGACCGCGCACAACGGTGCGGTGCACCTTGAAGTCACGGTGCGCGGCAAGTCGGCGCACGCGGCGCGACCCGACACCGGGCATGACGCGCTCGAGGCTGCCACGGCGGTGCTCGGCGCGCTTTACGCCCATCGGGACGCGCTGCGCGCGGTCCGCTCGGCGACACCGGGTATCTCGCATCCGACGCTCGTCGTTGGCCTGATCGAGGGGGGCATCAATACGAACGTCGTGCCGGACAAGGTGACGCTACGGCTCGACCGGCGCGTCGTGCCGGAAGAGTCGCCGTCCGAGGTGGTGGCCGGCCTGAAGGCGCTGATCGGGGACGCGGTCACAGGGCGGCCCGGCATCGGTGTGGATATTCGCGAGGTGCTCGTGACGTCGCCGCTGCGTGCCATCGACGGAGCCGAACGTTTGTCGTCCGCACTCCAGCGGGCGGCCAAAGCGGTGTTCGGTCAGGATATCCCCACGGAAGGAGTGCCGCTCTATACGGACGCGCGCCTGTATTGCGAAGCAGGTGTTCCGACCGTCATTTACGGCGCGGGCCCGCGAACGCTGCTCGAGGCAAACGGGCACCGCGCGGACGAGCGTGTGGCAATCGAGGACTTGCGCATCGCAACGAAGACGGTGGCGCTGGCGCTGTACGACCTGCTCGCGAGCCGATGATCGGGATGGGTCAGCCGTAGGTGCCTTCGGCCAAACGCTCGAGCACGTACCGGCGCAGGTTCTGAAGATGGGTACGCACGGCGGCGCGCGCTGCCGGTGCGTCATCCGCCAGGTAGGCTTCGAGAATCGCCAGGTGCTCGGCGCGATCGTCCTCGATACGGTTGAACGGCGTGACCAGCTCAAACAGGCGGCTGTTGGTTCGAACGAGTTCGATCGTTCGCGCCAGTACGTCGTTGCCGCTCGCGCGGGCCATCATCGTATGCACCTGGTCGTCGACTTCCCAGTGCGCGTGTTCCTGTTGGCCGCTGCTGAGCGATTTGATCTTCTTGATGAGTTGATGAACCTGCTTCTTGTCGATCTTGCCGATCGCAAGCGCGACTGCCTCGGATTCCAGGAGTTCTCTCACTTTCATTGCCTGAAAGTATTCCTGAGCGCTGACAAGGCGCACCGAGTACGAACGTGCGCCAGAGCGAACCAGGAGACCTTCGCCCTCGAGGCGCAGGAGTGCCTCGCGCATCGGCGTGCGCGAGATGTTCAGCTCTTCGGCAAGACGTCCTTCGACGACAGGACCACCGCTTCTCAGTGCCTTGTCGAGGATCATGCGATGCAGCGCCTGGTAAGCGAGTTCGCCAAGTTTTTCGGAATGGGTGGGAGCGGGGGCCGTCATGTGTCTCGTGGATGATTTTTCGGTATATGTATTGTATACGTTGATCGAACGTATTGGGATTGCTTGCCGCCGAACCGGGACAATCCACTGAGCGAGGCAACGTGCGCTTCGACTTTGGCGTGATCTCCGCCCCTCACATTCCACGCACGTCGAGTCGCATTGTCACAAGCTGCGGTGCGCCGAAGGTCGGCACCGTTGGAGGGCGATTGTCGATCGATGGGCGAAGACCTGCCCGCCCGATCGCAGACAGCCTGCCTGCCGATTTGCCTGATCGTTCGGGCCGGTTCAGTTGGTGCATGGGTCGCGCGTCGAACGGGCAACACCGGCTGGGCGGCGCCGAATCATGCACCGGGATGAGGAGTGCGGTTCGACGCGATTGCCGGCTGGTGGTTGTCGGGCAAGCGTTGTGCGGTGATGGCCTGACTTTTGCATGAGCGGATGACGCGCCGTACGTGCATCGGGCTGTCGAGATACTCGACAAGTCGCTTATTCACATCTTGTACCAGGTCGTGATTGGACTTGTTGAATGAGAATGCGCCAACCGGAACATTTTTGTCCCCGCCTTTATCGTGCGCAACGGCTCGGTGCTGACCGCGATCGTGTGTCGACGAGCTGACTGACCTATCACGCTACACAGTTTTGCCAGCCATACAGGGTCCGGACCACGACATGGAAGCGCTCGATACGACACGCGCACCACGCCGGTGAAAAGCCGTTCACCGGCTTCACAGGGAAAATCTTGCCGATCCCAGGCCATGATGGCGATATCACGTTCACCGGACCTGATTACCTAGGTAATTGACACGTATGGACCTACGTAATTTGGGCTTTTATGCTCATTTCAACAGAGAAATAGACCGAATCTTAAGAGGATAGAAGCAATGCCGGATCAGCACACCGAGAAAGTCGATATCAAGACGTTGCGACGCGTCATCGCCGCAGCTTCCATTGGCAATTTTGTCGAATGGTTCGATTTCGCTGCATACGGATTCCTGGCAACCATTCTGACCCGTGAGTTCTTTCCCAGTGGAAACCCCACGGTCGGACTCCTTAAAACATTTGCGGTCTTTGCTGTCGCATTCGCGTTCCGTCCGCTGGGAGGTGTTTTCTTTGGTGTGGTCGGTGACCGAATCGGCCGCAAGCGAACGCTCGCGTTTACGATCCTGCTAATGGCCAGTGCAACCACGTTGATCGGCCTTCTCCCAACCTACGCGAGCATTGGGTACTGGGCGCCACTGCTTCTCACGATCATTCGCTGCGTCCAAGGTTTTTCCGCAGGCGGTGAATACGCTGGCGCATGCGCCTACGTGATGGAGCATGCACCGCGTAGCCGCCGCGCATTTTTTGGCAGCTTCGTTCCAGTGTCGACCTTCTCGTCGTTCGCTTGTGCGGCGGTGGTTGCCTATTTGCTCGAGTCGTCTTTGTCGTCGCAGGCAATGATCGACTGGGGCTGGCGCGTGCCGTTCCTGATCGCGGCACCGGTCGGCCTCATCGGCGTCTATTTGCGCGTCAATCTGAACGAGACGCCCGCGTTTCGGGCACTCGAAGGCAAGCACGACGTTGCGCATGCCCCGCTTACCGAGACCCTGCGCTCGCAATCGGCGAATATCCTGAAGCTCGGTGCCTTCGTGTCCGTGACCGCACTGTCGTTCTATACGTTTACGACGTATTTCGCGACGTACCTGCAAGTGGCCGGGCACCTGTCTCGCGGCACCTCCCTCCTTGTGACTGTCCTCGCGCTCCTCTTTGCAGCAGCGTTGTGTCCGGTCGCCGGCTTCTTCTCCGACCTCGTTGGCCGCCGCGCCACGATCGCCACTGCCTGCATCTTCATTATCATGTCGGTGTATCCGGCCTTCTCGCTGGGCGGTTCGGGCGTGTTGTCGCAATCGCTGATCGGTGTTGCGCTTCTGGCCGTCGGCGCAGTGCTATCGGGCGTAGTGACTGCACCGCTCATGTCGGAAGTGTTCGCAACGAAAACCCGATATACCGCGTCCGCGATCACGTACAACCTCGCTTACACAATCTTCGGCGGTACAGCACCGCTGGTCGCGACGTGGTTGATCTCATCCACCGGTACGAATCTGTCCCCCGCATACTATTTAATCGCAGTGTCGATCTTCGCGATGATCGGTGGCCTTTCGTTACACGAAACGTCAAAAACCGCGCTCGACGAAGCCGGCACTACAGCCGATGGCCGAGGTGCAGCCGCATCGATCAAACGCACGTTCTGAATCTGACCTGGGCACACGTCGCTTACCCGATCGTCTGGATACCAAAACGTGGGCCGTCGATGATGGATCACATGATGAATATGACCGATGCGACGTGTAATCTTGACTACGAGGATATCTTCCGATGCTTGCCCGTTGCGGTCATTGTGGCCAGAGATCGAATCATGGTCGACTGCAATATCAGAGCACTGGAATTATTTGGCGCTGAACGTCGTGACATCGTCGGTCAGTCGTTTTCCAAGCTTTATCCGAAGCAGAAGGATTTCGCGACAACCGGCCGACGCCTCGCGCCACTCATCGCAATACAGGCTGTGTTCAGCGACGACCGCATCATGCGTCGCATCGACGGCACTCACTTTTGGGTCACGGTGTGCGGTTTTGGCTATAACCCGAAGCGTCCTTTCGAATTGGCGCTTTGGACTTTTACTGATCGGTCCAATAATACAAAGCAGACGGACGTCGCGAGAGCGTTGACAGAACGCGAGCGCGACATCGCCGCACTTCTCGTGCACGGCTTGACGAGCAAGGAGATTGGCAAGGAATTGAGCATCAGTCCCCGAACGGTCGATATCCACCGCTCGAGCTTGCTGAGAAAGTACGAAGTACGCACGACATCGGAACTCATCGCTCGGCTGCTAGCTTGAGCGACACGATCGTTTAGTCCATCGATCAAGGCCATATTGCTGCGTCGCTTCGGCGGTGACATCTCGTCGAACACGCTGGCAGCGAGCGTGTTGCGGGTGGGACTGGCCACGCAGCCCGTGATCAACGCGATGCGCGAATCGGACTTGATCTACGGCGACGAGACAACGTTCCAGGTGCTGATGGAACCGGGACGAAGGCGGCAGGCGAAGCGTTGCGTCCGGGCGCAGGTCAACGGCTCGTGTTCTCGTACTCGCTGGGCGTGGCGCCCAACATGCGCAGAAGTGCTATGCCGGCGCGCAGGCCAGCGCCAACCTGTACGCCCTCGTCGAGACCTGCAAAGCGAACGGCGTCGATCCGTACCACTATCGCGTCTGGCTGTTTGCGAAGTTGCCGCTCGTCACGACCGTTGACGACTACCCATGCACTCATGCCTTGGGTCATGCCTGCCGGCTCAACGAACGTCCACGCAAGACACTAAACTTCGATATACCGGCTGAACGATTCCATCAAGCTGTTTCATCGACCGGTTGAATCCGCCGCCAGGCACCGCCATAGTGCGCGGTGGCGACGTGTCTTGGAAGACGGGACGGCAGCGAGGGCCTGCGGTTTCCGGAGTAATCGCCTGCCGGTTGGATTGAAGTGCGTCTTTGGCCATTAACGACAAATGATCCCGTGGGGCCCGGGCGTCACTGGGCTGCGTAAAGGTGATCGTGTCATGGGGCCGCTTGGCGGACTGGGTGCCTATGCCGATCTGGTGGCAGTGAACGCGAACAATCTCATCGTGATGCCTGACGCGCTGAGCTTTGTGGCCGCGGCGGCGGTGCCCATGGCTTCCGTGTCGGCGTGGCAGAGCCTCAATCTTGCCGGTCCGGTACAAGCCGGCCAGCGCATTCTGATCCATGGCGCCGCCGGCGGCTTGGGCGGATTCGCAGTGCAGTACGCACATCAGGCCGGTGCTTTGGTGTTTGCCACCACCAGAGGCAGCCACGTCGACTATGTTCGCAGCTTGGGTGCGAATCACGTCATCGCCTATGACAAAGAGCAGTTCGAAGCGTCGATAAGTAACATCGACCTCGTGCTCGACTATGTTGGCGGCGAGGTGCTGAACCGCTCATGGTCCGTGCTTGCCGACGATGGCGTCATCGTCGGCACTGCATCAGCGGACATTCTGTCGAGTATCCCGGCGGGGCGCCGCGGCCTCTGGTACATGAATACACCGGATGCCACGCGGCTGCAGGCGATTGCCAACGACGTGGCGGGCGGACGGTTGCAGTCCCGCATCGAAGCCGTCGTGAATTTCTCCCTCTGAATCAACGTTCATCACATCCGGGGATGCGGCCATGAACAACTTGTTTGATTCCACCGACGTTGATGCGCATCAGGTCAATGATATGGTCGCCAGCGGGGCACTCGCATTGCCCATTCTTGCCATCGCTGGGGGCGTTGTCGGTGCCGCCTTGGCGGGACAGTTGCGTGGCGTCTCGACGAACTTGACCGAGTCGGTCATTGCAGACTGCGCTCACCTTATTCCCCTTGAACAACCCGCGGCTCTCGTTGCCCAAATTCGCACATTTCTTGTGTGAATCACCGGCTATGAAAAATGCTCCGCAAGCGTTCAGTCCGTTGGCATGTCGATATCCTCCTGTTCGAGCAAGCCGCGCAGAAGAGAAAGGGTGGCAGCAAATCGCTTCCGCTGCGCGGGATCAATCGCTGTTTCGACAAGGGTGGCGAGGTGCTTTTTGAATGTGCGCTCAGCAGCGTCAACCCGCTCAGCGCCAGCAGTTGATTATTGACTCAGTTCAACACGTCGAGCGGATCTGGAAGCTCACGCAGTTGCGCGACCAGATGGGCGGGTGCATCGGTTGCCGGTGCCGGTGGATGAAGGATTGCCCGCTGAGGAACCCGGGCGATGCGTTAAGCGAGTGCCGACAAGGGGCGGTGCTGCTCGAGGGCGAGCCGGTTCGCCAGCGCAAGCCGACCTGATGCGCACGTTCATGTGGCCGTGACGATCGATTTCATTTCGCTGACACCGAAGCGAGGTGCAGATGCGCGCCAGCGCAAGTCTTCGCGACTGTCGTCATTTATCGGCCATTTGGTTTCTGGCGGAAATCGGAAATGCACAGTCGTTTCCTTTTGTTCGCCAGTGAACCGCCCGTCCAGATCCGATGCAGGAAAATAACCGGAAGATTTCCGGTGACATCGAAATATCCCCATATTTACCCGCGTTTGATACATGGAATCGAATTGCTGGCGTTATTTCCATCGTGTGTGCGTTACGGGGTGTCGTTACGTAACGGGCGACACGATCCCCGATTCGCAAACGTTTTGCGTACGGAAGCTCATTTAATCAGACGTTTTGAACAAAAATTCATAGGTCATTGTTTCATTGGTATTTTTTTGCGATGCAGCAAGAAGATTTGTACCGGTGGCACGGATTGTGCGTTACACGATGCGTGCCGCAGTAACGAATACCAGAACGATAGACCAATCATGAATCGAAACCACACTTCGAAATCCGGACGCGACGCGGGGGCGAAGCGGTCGAATCCGGGCATTCACACCATTGATCGCTCCGGCAGGCCAATCGATTCGGGCCTGTTCGGGAGCGCTGTCATTCTCGTCGCAACGGAACGGGCTGGCAGGTTCCAGCAGAGCCGATCCGCCGGCAAGCAGGCGTACGCGTAGCCATTAATCGATTCGAATAATCCAGTCAAGTCACGAAATTAGTATTGCGAAATAAATAATCAATCGATATTTCGTATATGTCGGGGTCAATGATGGACGGGTTCTTCTTGCGCGTGATCGACGGTGCGTTGATCGTGGTCGGCGCCTTTGGCGCATTGCATTTCGGGTTTCCGGCCGATGGCCTGTCGCACGCCGGATTCGATGGCTTGCTTGTGGCTTTCGCGGTTGCGCTCGCGTTGTCCGTGTTTCCGGCGTGCGGACTGTATCGCGGCACTCGCGAACGCTCGGCGGTCAACCTGATGAGTCGAGCGATTGTCGCGTGGCTTATCGTGCAGGCCGGCGGATACGCATTGCTCTTCGTATTGCATCGGCTGCATCTGGTGCGCGGACTATGGTTCGTCTACTGGACGATCACGAGCGGGCTCGGGATGCTGCTGGCACGCACGCTCGCGCTCGCGGTGCTCAAGCTGTTCGTGCGCTTCGGCCGGCGGGCGCGCAGTGTGGCGGCACAAGGGCCGGTAGTGGCCTCGCGAATGATGCGGCTCGTGTTCAAGCGCGTTTTCGATCTCGTGCTTTCGATTCCGCTTCTTTTTATTCTGGCACCATTATTCGTAATACTAATTATTGTCGTGAAGCGAGACGGTGGTCCGGCCATCTTCGGGCACGTCCGTGTCGGCCGTGACGGAACGCGTTTCCGGTGCCTGAAATTCCGCACGATGGTCGTCAATTCCGACGAAGTGTTGCGCGAAACGCTTGCCCGCGATCCGGAGGCGCGCGCGGAATGGATGCGGGACTTCAAGCTGAAGAACGACGTACGCATCACGCCGGTCGGGCATTTCCTGCGCCGTACCAGCCTCGACGAATTGCCTCAATTGTGGAATGTGCTGCGCGGTGAAATGAGCCTCGTGGGCCCGCGCCCGATCGTCGACCAGGAGCTCGCCCGCTATGGCAGCGATGCGCACTACTACCTGATGAGCACGCCCGGGATTACCGGGCTATGGCAAGTGAGCGGACGCAGCAATGTCGACTACGCGCAGCGCGTCTCGCTCGATGTGTCGTACGTGAAGCAATGGTCGCCGCTGCTCGACTTCGGCATCTTGCTGAGAACCGTCAAGGTCGTGATGCGACGGGAGGGGGCGTACTGACGCCTGCATGCGGTGCGTGGTCGACGTCGCGAGGCCGGCCCGCGACGCGGTGGCATCACGGGGAAGTGGGGGCCGGGTTGGCGTAAGCCGAGGATGCCGACCAGCCGTCGTATTGGTACGGGTCGCCGGCCGCGCCGCTTGCGGCGCCGCTGTTCCGGTCGCGGTAGCGGGCAAGGTGCTGGCGACGCGTCAGCGGTGCGTGATGCTTGCCCGTCACGCCCGACAGCTTCGGTGCATCGGGTCTCGCCGCCGATGCGGCGTCGCTCGCCGCGCTGGCCGGAACCGGAAGCATCGCTCCGGTCTGCGTCGTGCGGGTGGCGTGGGGCACGCGTTTGGCGGAAGCAGTGGATACAGGGAACTGTGCGAGGGCGGTGACGCTGAGCGAAATGCTCGTTGCAACAGCAAGCAGGTGTGGGATTTTCATGAAATGGCAAGAAGCGGGATCGTTTCGGGGGAGTGCTGATATGCCAGGGCGTGCGGTTGCTTGGCGATGCGCGTGATTGACAGAAGACGGTGGAGGATCGATTCGAGCAGCCACCCGACACATAGGCCAAAAAATATGATTGACCATCTGATCGGTATTCGAACGATAGCACTGTCCGTCGTATCGAAGGAAGCGCGGAACGTACGTTACCGGGTTGCACGATGCGGCGGAATCCTGTCGGTCGCGCTCGCGCTGACGTGGCTCGGCGGCTGCGCGTTTGCACCGGGCATGACGTTTCGCGGCGGGTGCCCGGCCGACGTTTACGCGGATCCGTCGGGGGCCTGCGGCCGGGCGACGCATGCGGCGTCGCTTGCGGCCACGACGGGCGGCACGGCAACCGAAGATGCACCGCCCACCGGCGCGCTCGTCGAGATCGATGCCGCGCTGATCGACCAGACGCGAGCGAAGGCCGGCCCGTCGATCCCGAAGGACGTGCTCTCGCTGTTCCAGCAGGCGCGACCGTACACGCTCGGGCCCGGCGATGTCCTCAGCATCGTCGTATGGGATCACCCGGAACTCAACATGCCCGTCGTCGCGACATCGAGCGGCATCGATACGACGGGTTCGAACGCGATCGTTTCCGGCTATACGGTCGACACGAACGGGGTGGTGCAATTCGCGTACGTCGGCCCCGTCAAGGTCGGCGGGCTCACGGAATTGCAGGCGCGCGAACTGCTTGCGCGCCACCTGGCGCGTTACATCCGGGATCCGCAGGTGACCTTGCGAATTCAGGCGTATCGCAGCCGGCGCATCTATCTCGACGGCGAAGTCCGCATTCCCGGCCTTCAGGTGATGAACGACCTGCCGATGACGCTGCCCGAAGCGATCAATCGCGCAGGTGGATTCACGTCGAATGGCGATCGCGCACGCGTTGCGGTCACGCGCGGCGATGCGACCGTGACGGTGAACCTGCCGCGCATGATCGAGCAGGGGCTCAACCCCGACCGGATCCTGCTGCAAAGCGGCGATTTGGTGCGCGTGTATCCGCTCAGCGACAGCAAGGTGTTCGTGCTCGGCGAAGTCGGGCACACGATGACGGCGACGTTCAACAACGGCCGCCTGACGTTGAACGACGCGCTCGGCTATGCGGGCGGCGTCAGTCCGTATTCGGGCGATGCGAGCCAGGTCTATGTCGTGCGCAGCCGGCGCGGCGGCGTGCCGACGGTCTTTCACCTGAATGCGACATCGCCGGCCGCAATGGCGCTCGCGAACGATTTCGACCTGATGCCCGACGACGTGGTGTTCGTCGATGCGTCATCCCTGGTGCGCTGGAGCCGTGTGGTGGGCATGTTCCTGCCTAGCGCGCAGACGCTCGCGACCGGCCGCAACATCGCGTACTGACATGGACCGTCTGCTCCTGGTGTGTACCGCGAACGTGTGCCGAAGCCCGATGGCAGAGGCGCTGTTTCGACGCGTGCTGGAGGGGGTGCATGTGATGTCGGCAGGCGTCGACGCGATGCCCGGCATGGGCGCCGATCCGGCTGCGATCGCCATCATGCGGCGTATCGGCATCGACCTCGGCCAGCATCGTTCGCAACTGCTGGCGCGCTGGATGATCGAGTCGTCCGCGCTCGTGCTGACGATGAGCGAGCGTCAGCGCCAGGTCATCGTACACCGGTACCCGTCCGTCTCCGGACGCGTCTGCCGCCTTCTGCCGGACGGGGATGTGGCGGATCCCTACCGGCTCGACAGTGCGGCATACGCGGCGACGGTCGACCGGCTGAAGACGGGCGTCAGGCACTGGTCCGGTCTGCTGGCCGATGTCACCCGTCATACCCAAACATTGCAGGAAACGACCCATGAACCATCTTGATGCGCCAGTGCGTTACGCGGAACCGGACGACGGGCCGCCCGGGAATATCGCGAGTTATCTCGACGCGCTTTACGACAACCGGCGGCTGATCGCGCTCGTCACGGGATTGATGCTGTTGATCGGTACGACCTATGCGTTCCTCGGGGTACCGGTGTATCGGGCCGATATCCTGGTGCAGGTCGAGGAAAACACGAATTCGGCCAAGAGCATGCTCGGCGACATTTCGTCGATGTTCGATGTCAAGACCCAGGCATCGTCGGAAATCGAGGTGCTGAGGTCGCGCCTGGTGGCAAGCAAGGTGGTCGACACCTTGTCGCTGGCGATCGATGCGCATCCGCGCTACTTGCCGCTGATCGGATCATTGTTGTCCCGGCACGCGACACGTGTGTCGGATCCGCTGCCGCTCGGCTACGTGACCGGCACCGAACGCATCTCGGTTGCCCAGTTCGACGTGCCCGACAAGCTCTATGGTGAAACGTTCGTCATGACGCTGCGGCCCGGCGACACGTACCGCCTGTCGGGCCCGGATGTCGACGCGGGCGGCACGATCGGCGTGCCGCTGAAGGTGGTCACACCGGACGGCCCGCTCGTACTGCTGGTCACGTCGGTCCGCGGCAAGCCGGGCGCCACGTTCGTGCTGCGCCGGTATTCGACATTGTCGACGATCGAGGATCTCCGGCAGAGCCTGAACATCGCGGAGAAAGGCAAGCAATCGGACGTGATCGGCGTCACGCTCGACGGGGCCGACCCGGTGAAGACGGCGATGATCCTCAATACGCTGGGTAACGAATATGTCCACCAGAACGAGCGGCGCAAATCCGAGGAAGCCGAGCGATCGATCAGCTTCCTCAGTGCACAGTTGCCGGAGCTGAGGGCCCAGCTGGAGCTCTCCGAGAATCGTTTCAACGAATATCGCGCAAAGCACGGCACGCTGAATCTCGATGAGGAAGCAACGGCATTGTTGCAGCGCTCGGTCGATGCGCAGTCACGCCTGACGACGCTGAAGCAGAAACGCGACGAACTGATGGCGCGCTTCACGCCGGAACACCCGGCCATCCGTGCGCTCGATGCGCAGCTCGATACGGCCCAGGCGGAGATCTCGGGTATCGATCAGCGTACTCGTGCGTTACCGCCCGTCGAGCAGGACGTGTTGCGATTGCAACGTGACGTGCAGGTCGGAACCGAGCTGTACACGAACTTGCTCAACACGCAGGAGCAACTGCGTCTCGTCAAGGCAGGGAAGGTCGGCAACGTACGACTGGTCGACACGGCGGCCGTTCCCGAGGAGCCGGTCCGGCCGAAGCGCCTGCTCGTGATCGTCGGGTCGGCGGTCTTCGGGTTGCTGATCGGCGCGACAGTTGCGTTCAGCCGTCGCCGCATGTTCGACTCGATCGACGACCCGATCGAGGTGGAGCACGTCTGCGGCGTACCCGTGTATGCGACGGTGCCGTACAGCCGGCAGGAAGCGTCGCTGACGCGTTTGCGCCGGGTCGCGAATACGCCGTCCCGCGAACTGATTCTCGCGCACAACGCGATGATGGACCCGGCACTCGAGAGCCTGCGCAGCTTCCGGACCGCGCTGGAGTTCGCGATGACCGACGTGCCGAACCGGATGGTGTTCATCACCGGTCCGACACCTTCCATCGGGAAGTCCTTCATCTCGCTGAACCTCGCTGCCGTGCTGGGCTCGGCCGGAAAGCGCGTGCTTCTGGTCGATGCCGACCTGCGTCGAAGCGGACTCCAGCGGACGGTTCCCGTCGGCCCGGGAGCCGGGCTCGTCGAACTGTTGCAGGGCACGCATCGCGCCGAAGACGTCGTGCACCGCGAGATCCTGAAGGGCGTCGATTTCATCGCAACGGGCAGCGTGCAGATCAATGCGAGCGACGCGCTGTTCGATTCGGACCTGCGCGCGATTCTGTCCGAACTGGGCGCGACGTACGACGTGATCGTGTGCGACGGGCCGCCGATCCTTGCGGTTCCCGACGCCGTGCAACTGGCCGGCCACGCAGGCGTGACGTTCCTGGTGGTGCGCCAGGGCGTGACGAAACACGGCGAGATCAAGGAATCGATCCGACGGCTGCGTCACGTGGGCGTGTCTCCGCACGGCCTGATCTTCAACGGGCTCAGCGTGCGGCCGGGGCGCTACGCGTACGGCTATGGGCGGTATCGCCACAATCGCGACAGCCACGCGTATTACGGCAAGGCATGACGGATGCCGGTATGGAAAAGGCGGCCGGCCGACGTGACGGGCGGCCAGGGGCAACTTTCGGGCGGGGATCTGCATGGACGGTACAACTTCAATGCGTGACGCCATGACGCGTTCGCAGGCTGACGCGCGGCATACCGAAAACGACGCGGGGCGGCATTTCAGTCGCGTCGCCGTCGTGCACGACTGGCTGACGACCTATGCGGGCTCCGAGAAGGTCCTCGCCGAGATCCTCAACATCTGGCCGCAGGCGGACCTGTTCACGGTGGTCGATTTCCTGCCGGACAGCGAGCGCGAGAAACTGCTCGGCAAGGTCGCCACCACGTCGTTCATCCAGCGGCTGCCGCGCGCACGATCGGCCTATCGTGCGTACTTGCCATTGATGCCGTTCGCGATCGAACAGCTCGACCTTTCCGGTTACGACCTGGTGATTTCATCGAGCCATGCGGTCGCGAAGGGGGTCATTACCGGGCCGGATCAACTGCACATGAGCTACGTGCACTCGCCGATTCGCTATGCGTGGGATCTGCAGCATCGTTACCTGAACGAGTCGGGCTTGTCGAAGGGGCTGAAAGGCTGGATCGCGCGCGCGATGCTCCACTACATTCGCATCTGGGATCAGCGTACTGCGCACGGCGTCGATGCATTCGTGGCGAACTCCGCCTTCATCGCAAGACGCATCCGCAAGGTGTACGGCTACGATGCGGCAGTCGTCTATCCGCCCGTCGATATCGGGCGTTTTTCGCTGGGCACGCAGAAGGAGGATTTCTATCTGACGGCGTCGCGCATGGTGCCGTACAAATGCGTGCCGCTCATCGTCGAGGCGTTCGCCCGCATGCCGGAACGGCGTCTCGTCGTCATTGGCGACGGGCCGGATTTCGAGCGCGTCAAGGCCGCGGCCACGCCGAACGTCACGCTGCTGGGCTATCAGCCGGATGCGGTACTCATCGACTACATGCAGCGTGCGAAGGCGTTCGTCTTCGCTGCCGAAGAAGATTTCGGCATCGCGCCGGTCGAGGCGCAAGCGTGCGGAACGCCGGTCATCGCCTACGGGCGCGGCGGGGCGCTCGAGACGGTGATCGCATCCGGGGACGCGAGCACACGCACGGGGCTGTTCTTCGCGCGGCAGGAAAACGCGGACATCGTGGACGCCGTGATGCGCTTCGAGGCGGCAGGCGTGTTCGATCCACTCGTGTGCCGCGCCAACGCGCAGCGATTCACGGTCGAGCGCTTTCGCGACGGCCTGCTGGAGGTGATGGCGAGAACGTTGCGCAACCGGGCATCTGCCGCCGGGGCGCGCGACACGGCCGGCAGCACGGGAAGGGGCGAACCATCGTGGAGTTGAGCCTGTTCGGCGTGGTCGTCGTCGCGCTCGGCATCCTGACGTTCGTGCTGCCTTATCGGTGGGCGGTCTACGTGATGGTGGCCAGCACGCTGTTCGGGGCGACCGAGGCGGTCGCATTCGGCGGGCTGGGCGTGTTGCCGGCTAGCCTGATGATGCCGCTCTTCGTCGCACGTGCGCTGTTCCTTGAGGATTCGCGCGCGATCCGCAGCAGCCTGCGCGTCGGCTCGCCCGGGTTCTGGCTGCTGGTGCTGACCGGCTACGCCTGCATGACGGCCGTCGTGTTTCCGCGCATGCTGGCCGACACCACGTCGGTCTATTCCATCGATCGTTCCAACATCGGCACGGCGCAACTCATGCTGCAGCCGCTCGGCCCGGTGTCCGGCAACCTGAGCCAGTCCGCATACCTGATCGGCGAATGCCTGCTGTATCTGGCCGCCTCGATGGTGATGCGGCGGCGCGACGCCAGCCGGGTGGTGGCGGATGCCTTCCTGTGCCTGACCGCGTTGAACGCGATCGCCGCGGCGGCCGACCTGTTCGGCAGCGCTGCGGGCGTCAGTCTGCTGGATCCGCTCAAGACCGCGCAGTACTCGATCCTGGACGGCGCGGAGGTCGGCGGCATGCGGCGCATCAGCGGAACCTTCTCCGAGGCATCGGCGTTTGCCGGGTTCTCGTTGCCGCTGTTTGCGTTCACGGCCAATCTTTGGCTGCTCGGCTATCGGCGGCGCCTGTCGGGATTGCTTGCGCTGCTGACGGCCGGTTTCGTGCTGCTGTCGACTTCGAGCACCGGATACGTGGGGCTCTTGATCTATCTCGCCGTCTTCATGGCCAGCCGCTCCGGCGCGATCGTCCGTACCAGCCAGGCAAGGAAGTTCCGGATGCTGGCGGTGGCCTGCGTGGCGGCCGCACTGATCGCGTGCGTACTCATCGCAATCGATTCGCCGGTCGTCACGGCGGTATCCGAGGTGATCAACCGGACGTTGACGAGCAAGATGAGCAGCGATTCGGGCATCGAGCGCAGCGCGTGGAACATGCAGTCGCTGATCAACTTCGTCGATACGTTCGGGCTCGGCGCCGGCCTGGGCAGCGCGAGGGCATCGAGCTTCGTCGCGGTGACGCTCGGCAATCTCGGGCTGCTGGGCGCGACGTTGTTCGGTCTGTTCCTTTACCGCACCGTGCGCGTACGCGTGCGGCCCGCGACGTGGGCATCGGATCGGATCGTCAGTTTCGCCGCGGTTCAAGCGCTGGCCGCGGCGCTGATCGGCGCGACGCTCTCCGGGACGGTGTTCGACCTCGGTCCATGCGTCTATCTGTTTGCGGCGGCGGCGTTCGGGGCACTGAACGTCAGGCGTGCATCGAATCGGGAGCCGAGGGCGTCATGAACACGACCTCGTCTCGTACGGAATTGCTGGCGGTGTACGTGGCCTACATGTTCCGCTATCTGTATCCGTTGTTCATGCTCCCGTATTACGGACGTGCGCTCGGCCCGAGCGGTTATGGCCTGGTGCTGGCGGGCGCCTCGCTGTCGAATTCGCTCTGGCTGTTCGTGAGCTACGGCTTTCCGACGGTCGGTGCGCGCGATACCGTGCATGCTGCAGGCAGCGCCGAGCGCGCCGAGATCCTGCGCACCCACGTGATCGCCCGGCAGCTGCTGTGCGTGCCGGCCATCGTCGCCGGAACGATCGCGATCGGCGCGTCGCTGGCGTTTCGCCAGCACGTGTCGAGCGGACCGGTCGTCATCGCCATGGGGCTGGTCTCGGCATTCAACGTCGGATGGTATCTCGTCAGCACCGGCCGCGCGATCGCGAGCGTCCGGATCGAGGTCATCGGCTTCGCGATTTCGTTGTCGCTGATCGTCGGCTTCGTGCATCACCCGTCCGACGTCGAGCGTGTATTTCCGCTGCTGCTGACGTCGAGCGTCGTCCAGCTCGGGCTTGCGTACTGGCTGATCCGGCGAGAGTTCGCCGGCGCCGTCTCGAACCTGAAGCGTGCCGTGGACCTGATCCGCAGGTCGACGGTCATCTTCGTCTATGGCGGCACCTCGGTGTTGCTGGCAGGCGCGTCGACGTATCTGTTGTCGACCATGGCGCATGCGTCCGAGGTCAGCGCGTTCGGTGTCGCCGAGCGGCTCGTCGCGGCGGGATTGAGCGTGATGTCGCCGGCCGCGCAGATCCTGGTGCCGAAACTGACCGGCCTGGTCGGCAGCGATCCGGCGCGCGCGAATCGTCTGATGCGGCGGGTGTTCGTGTGGTTCTTTTCCGGTGCGGCGCTTGCAGCTGTCGCGACTGTCCTGCTGTCGGAACGGCTGATTCCGCTCGCGCTCGGTGCCGGCTTCGAGCGCTGTGTGCCGGTGTTGAATCTCATGGTGTTCGTGCTTCCCGTCAGCGTATGCACGCAGGTGCTCGGCGCCTATTTCCTGATTCCGCGCAAGCTCGAACGGCTGCTTGCGCAGGCCGGCGTGCTGGGCGCGGTCGTGAGCCTTGCATGCGCGATTCCGCTGGCGAGCCAATGGGGGGCGCTCGGGATGGCAGGCGCGCGCCTGGTCGGAGAGTTGACGATGCTGGGCGTGCTGGCAGCCGGCCTGTGGCGCGCGAAGCTGCTGACGGAAATCTTCGGTATCGACGGCGTTCCGGCCACGACTGTCGGCGACAACCGAATTCGCCAGTAACGAGGGTACGTGATGACACATGAATGGGAAGTTCGCGAGAGCGGATCCGTGAACGTGCATGACCGCGCGACATCGCGCGAATCGCGCGTGTGTGCCGGTATCGCGACGCGGGGCCGACCCGCCGAGCTGGCGAACATCGTTGCCTGCCTGCGTGCGCAAACGCTTCGGCCGGCGTCGATCATCGTCGCGTGTACGGGGCCGGACGATATCGGTGCACTTGCCGAAGCCGATGATCTGTCCGTCGTGTTCGTCGAGCCTGGCTTGACGCGTCAACGCAATGCGATCCTCGACAGGATGCCGCCCGGTACGGACTATGTCGCGTTCTTCGACGACGATTTCGTTCCGAAAACGGACTGGCTGTGCGTGGTTGCGGACGCATTCGAGCGCGATCCGATGCTCGCCTGCGTGACGGGGCACGTCGTTGCGGACGGCATTCTCGGCCCCGGACTCACGATTGACGATGCGAAGCGGGCGCTGGCCGCCGTACGGGGCGACACGCAGAGGTGGACCATGGATGGCTACAGTCCTTACGGCTGCAACATGGCGTTCCGTGCGTCGGCGGTTGCCGCGTTGCGTTTCGATGAACGGCTCGTGCTGTACGGCTGGCTGGAGGATCTCGATTTTGGTGCCCGGGTCGCCCAGCGCCACGGCCGGCTCGTGAAACTCGGCAGTGCAGTGGGTGTGCATCTTGGCGTGAAGCGCGGCCGCGTGTCCGGACGCCGGCTCGGTTACTCGCAAGTCATGAATCCGGTCTACATGATGACCAAGGGGACGCTGTCGCGTAACGATGCGTGCCGCCATATCGTGCGCAACTTCGCGGCCAACATGGTGAAGTCGATCGCGCCGGAAGCCTATGTCGATCGGCGCGGCCGGCTGGCTGGAAACCTGATTGCGTTCATCGACGTGTTGCGCGGACGCCGGACACCGGAACGTGCGGCACAGCTATGAGCGGCAGAACGGTATCGGACACCGGCACGCGCGCGTGGGCATCGGCATCACTGATTCAGCGTGGCAAACCTTTAATATTTGTTACGGTATGCGAATCATAATGGATGTGGAAGGTATAGTGAAAGCGTATCGTCACCTGAACGCGACGGCAGGGATCCGATGCAAACGTCGGGTTCGCATCCGTGAATGTGCAGCGCGAAGTTGCCGCTCGCATGCCTTTCCGTCATCGTGCCGCGCATTTCCACGCGGTAACGTCCAGCGAGCCTGGAACACGTCCTGCAACACAACAATGCTGCCCGATCATCCCATCATGCAGAACCACGCTCGCCACGGGGCGTCCGGCGCCGACGAAATGCCGCATGCGCCGCGCGTCGCGCTCGTCAACGTGAAGTACAGTCCGAATCTCGGCGACGGCATGCTGTCCGAATGTCTCGAGGCGGAACTCGCGGCGGCGTTGCCGGGCATCGAGATTCACGTGATCGATCTCGCGGGCCGAACCGACTACGCATGCGGCGCCACCTCCCGAAAATCGGTATTGACGCTGATGCATCACAGCCCGCGTGTCGTGCGTCACGCGATCGTGCATTCGGTGCTCGGGTACAAGTTGCATACGGAGCTGCGCCCGCGCTGGCGTTCGGCGTTGTGCGGCGTCGACGCCGTGATTGTCGGCGGCGGCAATCTGTTGAGCGATGCGGATCTGAACTTCCCGATGAAGCTCGATGCGGCGATGGCGGAGGTCCGTGATCTCGGTTTGCCGGCCGCCGTCTTCGGCGTAGGCGTGTCCGGCGACTGGACGTCGCGCGGCGAACTGCTGTTCCGGCGCGCGCTCGGCGGGGTTGCGCTGTTTCATGCGTCGGTACGCGAGCGACGCTCGGCCGAGATCTGGCGGGCGCGCCTGTGCGGTGCCGGAATCCGCGCCGCGCAGGTCGTGCACGATCCCGGCCACCTGGTGTCGCGGCATGTCGCGCGATCCCGGGCGCCGGATCGCGCAGTCACCACGATAGGACTGGGTATGACCCATCCGATCGCGCTCAAGTACCACGGCGGCAGCATTCGCGTATCGGCGGCCGAGCAAGCCGAATGGTATCGCGCACTCGTCCGTGCCGGCAGCGCGTACGGGTGGCGTTTCGTCGTGTTCGCCAATGGCAGTCCCGAAGACGAGGCCTACATCGGCGAACTGCGGCCGATGCTCGCGGAGGCGGCCGGGCCTGGCCGGATCACTTTTGCGCCGCGTGCTGCGACGCCGGCCGATCTTGCGCGACTGATTTCATCGTTCGACTTGCTGATGGCTCACCGGCTTCACGCGAACATCGCCGCATTCTCGTATGCGATCCCGCAGATCGGGTTCGCGTGGGACGTCAAGCTCGAGTCGTTTCTGTCGGGCGTCGGGCGCGGGCATTGCCTGTGTACGGTCGGCGTCGATTCGGTCGACGCCGTCGTCGGGCTCGCCGCGCGGCAACTCGGTGAGGGCATCGACGCGCACGTGCATCGCACCGTGCTCGACGACGCGTGCGCGCACGTGGCCGATCTTGCCGCTGCGCTGAGGGGCGCGGTGGCCGGATCGCGGCAGCCGGCCGGTCGCGCGCGGGTGCCGGGAGAGTCGCTCGTATGAATACGGTTCTGCCGGAACGGCTGGTGATCATCAACGACGTGTCGGTCGCCAATGGCGGCGCGACGGCGCTGGCGTTACTCGAACTGCGCCTGATGCGGGCGCGTGGTGTCGAGGTGACGTACGTCACGGGCGATGACGGCGCCAATCCGGAATTCGACGCGCTCGGTATCGAGGTCGTCTGCCTGCGCGGCATCCGGTTGCTGCAGGCCGGGGCCGCCGCGTTGGGGCGTGGCGTGTACAACCCGGACACGGTCAGAACGCTCAATGCGTGGATCGCGCGTCACGACACGCCGGGCACGGTTTATCACGTGCACGGCTGGAGCCAGATCCTGTCGCCGTCCTTGTTCGCGGCGCTGCGCCGCGTACGCGGCCGGACCGTGATTACGGCGCACGATTTCTTCCTCGTGTGCCCGAACGGGGCATTTGCCGACTACCGTGCCGGTACCGTCTGTACGCGTGTGCCGCTCGGCGCGGCATGCGTGACGCGCGATTGCGACAAGCGACACTACGCGCACAAAGTGTGGCGCACGGTCAGGCAGGCCGTTCAATCGCACACGCTTCACTTCGATTCCGCCGGGCCTCGCGTCCTGATGATTCATCACTCGATGCGCGAACCGCTCGAGCGCGGCGGCATTCCGGTCGATTGCCTGCAGACTGTGCCGAACCCCGTGACGCCATGGAGCATCGCGCGCATCGCCGCGGAACGCAACGACACGTTCGTGTTCGTCGGCCGGCTGGCATCGGAGAAGGGGCCGGACCTGGCCGCGCGCGCGGCACGACGTGCAGGCGCGCGGCTCGTCATCATCGGCGACGGGCCGATGATGCCCGCGTTGCGCGCCGCGTATCCGGAGGTGACGTTCTGCGGCCATCTCGCACCGGGCGAGGTGGCGCAACGGGTGCAATCCGCACGCGCGCTGCTGATGCCGTCGCGCTATCCGGAGCCGTACGGCCTCGTGGCCGCGGAAGCGATGTGGAGCGGGTTGCCGGTCGTTGTCGCGCAGTCCGCACTGCTGGCGGGCGATATTGTTGCGTGTGGAGCCGGCGACGCGTGCGATCCCGTCGACGAGGCGGCATTCGCCGGTGCGATTGCCCGCATTGCACGCGATGACGATGCAACACGCAGGATGAGCATCGCCGCGCACTCGGCGACCCGCCACATGGGGCTGTCACCGGATGCATGGGTCGAGCGTCTGCTCGAGGTCTTCGCGGCATGCACGGCGCTGGAACTGCAACCGGCCTAGTTCGCGGCCAGCCGGCGGAGCGCGCGGCGGCCCCGGGGCCGGGTCGCGATCAGTGCTCTTTCGGCCGCGCACAACGGCTCGATCGGCCCGCTTCGTCGAGCGCGTAGAGCCGCACCCATTTGACGGCGAGCGTCGACGGGTCGGGCGTCTGGTCGATCGGATAGCCCGAGCCCAGCGCAAGATTGACGAGCGGATAGAGCGGTGTGTCGAGTTCCGCTGGTGTCGCCTGTTCCCAGACGGGGCGGCGATCGAGGTAGTACGTGATCTTGTCCGGCAGCACGCGGACCCCGTAGTCGTGGTACCCGTTGACGAGCGAGCCGGCCGGAACGGGACTGCGATGCGTGACATGGCGCGACTGATTCTGGTTCGCGCCGCGGTACCACACGTGAAGCGATGAGGAATACCGATCGGTTGCGTGCCCGTAGTATTCGACGACATCGATTTCCACGCGCGGCGCCGGGTCGGCGACGGGCTTGAGGCTCATCAACCAGAACGCCGGCCATGTGCCGGGGCCGGGCGGCATCTTCATGCGGGCTTCGAAATATCCGTAGCGCACGCCGCGGCCATTGCCGGACGCATCGGCCGCGGCGATCAGGCCGGAATGCCAGCGACCCTGCGGCGTGCGGCTCGCCGTGATGTGCAATTCGCCGTTGACCACGCTGAACGGCCCTTGAGGCCCCGGATCGGAGAACGCGGCATCACCGAAGTCACCATTCCACGGCGTGTGCGCGATCCATTGTGCGTCGCCGAGGGTGCGAGGCGAGACGCGGAACGCGTTGAAATTCTCGTTGAATACCGGCGCGAACCCGCAAAGATCGAGCGGAGCGGATTCGGCGCCGTTGGCCGGTGCAACCGTCGTCGCGGCCAGGAGGGCGACGATGGCGGGAAGGATCGGTGAGGCCATGTGATAGGGTGTCTGGGCAATGGATGAGGTGGGTGGCCCGAAGCGGATTCGCCGTGCTGTGTTCGGCCAGCGTCAGGGTGGGATGATGCGCGATTGCGCACAAGACCGCAACGCCTGTCGGCGTGAAAAATCGATCAAATGGCCGTCGAAGACATGCAGCAGGCAATGCGGCAGTGTTGGCATTCCGGCTACCGACGGGTTAAAACGTTTCCAGGACGCGCCTTTCGAAATATGATCCGTATTCCTAATCGCTCATTCGAACGAATATTCACGAGAGAGGGGGGCGATGTTCCGTTCGTCACGTGTGTGTTACGACGTGTCGTTACGTAACGGACTGCGCCGCGGACGGAACGCAAACGTTTTGCCGCGGGAACCGGTTTTATTCAGATATTTCGAGCGACAGACAAAAGCCATGGTTTGTCGACGTTTTTATGCGGCATTGCAACCGAGCATGGGGCGATGGCACGAATCATGCGTTGAGTGCTATGTGCCACGTAAATGGATGATGTAAATTCAGCCGCGTCGTGAATCGCAGGCGTCGCTCGGGATCCCGGTGCGACGGCGGGCGGGGCGAGTGCGAGACTCACGTCGGTGGCGTGTCCCGTATGACGCGTACGTATCGGGACCTAGCGCCCCGTCTTTGGGATCGGGTGCCACGAGATGGGTCATGCAGTCACGGAAATGCAGCATCGCTTACGCGCGCGGAAAGGCCGCAAATTGACTTAATCCCGGAATGCATCAAATGAAGAGTCCTACGATTCGCGAGCTTCAAAAGCAGCTCGGTCACTTGAATCTGATTGTCGAAGAAGCCAGGCAGAAGGAGAAGAAGGTCAAGCTCGAGGAGATTGCCGAGCACGTCAAGCAGTTCGACATCACGGAAATCGAGTTGCTGCGGGCGGCGGGTTTCGTCAAGGCCAATCGACACAAGGCATCGGCAAAATACTACGATCCGGACACCGGCCGATCATGGTCGGGAAAAGGTGCACGTCCCAAGTGGCTCGTCGACAAGAACCTGGATGACTATCTGATTCGGGAAACACCGCAGCCATGGTGGCCGGAAAAGCAGGCTTGTTGAGCTGATCGCGCGAACTCGAGATGAGCGCGTCGCACGTCGACGCGCATTGTCTCGCCAGAGACTCGTCACGAACCTACTCGTCGATTCATGACGCGACAGGCATGCCAGCTCGTCATCCCGCCGAACCGCGGACTCGGTGAGCCTGGCGTTGCCTGACGACCGGAATTTCAGCACATGCAGAATCCAGACAGTGACGCCGTGGATCTCGTCGATACGGGACCTGAAAAAAAGGCAAGATATCGTGCGCCGGCACTCGAAAAGGGGCTCGATATCCTCGAGCTGCTCATCGATCGCCAGTACGGCATGGCGCAGGCGGACATCTGCCGCGCGTTGAAGCGCAGCCGAAGCGAGCTGTACCGGATGATGCAGGTGCTCGAGGACCGCGGTTACATCTACCGGGTGGATCGCTACGACCGGTACGCATTGACCATGAAGCTCTACTTTCTCGGGCAGCATCACGCGCCGACGCGATCGCTGGGCGCGCTCGTCACGCCGCTGCTGCAACAGTTCGCATTTCAGACGGTCCAGTCGTGTTACCTGACGGTATTCGACGGCGACACGATGATCGTCATAGCAACGGCCGGTGCGGAAACGGAATGGAACATCGCGGTCCGCGTCGGGACGCGCGTGTCGTTGCACGGCAGCGCCGCGGGCGAGATGTACCGGGCCTTTCAGGACGAAGACGTGCGGACCCGGCTGTCGCGGGCCGACGGGCACGATGTCGAATCGAGGAATCTGCCGCACGGCGACGAAGCGTTGCCCACCCATCTGGTCGACGGCTATCTCTGTCGCCCCAACGAACGCATTCCCGGCGTCACCGATATCGCGACGCCGATCGTCGACAAGTCGGGTTCGGCCATCGCGATCCTCGCTTGCCCGTACCTGGCGCAGTCGGGCGAAGCCGGTGCACGGTCGGTCAGGCAGATCGGCGCGGCGTTGCATGAAACGGCCCAGCGGATCTCCGCGACGGTCGATCAACGGTTCATGCAATCGGCTGTCGACATGCCCGCGCGTGGTGCGGCACGCCCGTAGGGCGGGGCGGATTCCGCGAACGTTGCCTGATGGGCGGCTGGGATTCGCGACGAGATGCCAGTACCCGAGTCGTTTGAATATTTTCTATCCGCGCATTCAGGAATTTTCAAATCTGGGACAGGGATCTTCGCCTCTTTCGCACCGAGCGGCGCATCGAAGCGTGCGAAGCGCTCGGTGGAGCCGACGTCATCTTCAGACCGACGTTCACGCCGTGTCGGCCGGGTCCCAAAAATTAAGATCATTTCAGGCCTGCTTTTAAGTACGGTTGACGTCGAGCACGATACGATCAGTGCGTATCAACCAGCTTGCCTTGTAAAGTTCACCGTAGATTCGAGGAGGCCATATGAAGTCGCGACTTCTACCCATATTTGCTGCCATCATGATCGGGGCACCGACCGTTGCGCTCGCATCGGAGGCATATTCTCCCGCCAAACCGAACTCCCCCGCAGTTGCCAGAAAGCATGGTGATCCTGCCGTTTCCACCGCGCGCAAGCAGGCGCGAGCGGCGGATCGTGCTCTTGCAAAGCGTGTACGGAAGAGTATTGCAAAGGACCACGCGCTGGATCAGGCGCGCGTCGTGGTATTTGCCAAGGGCGGTGCCGTGACGCTGACCGGCGAGGTAGCCGACGAGCCGCAAATCGCGCTCGCGGAAAAACGTGCGAGCACTGTCCCCGGGGTGACATCGGTCAATAACCAGCTGACGCTTTCCGAAGGCGGTAGTTGAGGCATGATCGTGCGCGCGGCGCAGGTGCGCAGCGCGCCATGTGCAAGGCATTGCCAAGGTGGTCACGTAGATCCCATGATGCGCGTACCCAGTGAAATACCGAGCGCCGATAGCGACGCGTTGATCTTCTGCTGATCGCGCTCCCAACGCGACAGTGCGGCGTCGAACGCCGTGCCTCCCGCGAAAGCCTGCATCGCTTCGGCGAGTCCAACCGCGTTGTCCGCCGCCTTTGCTACGCCGGCGGCGGTATGTGGGCGAACAAGGCAAGCTGCGTCGCCAAGCAGGACCGCGCGGCCGAACACCATTCGCTCGACGACAAGGTCCTGAATGGCCTGTGCGAACGGCGCGTGCGTTGCGTCGACGAGCGCGGCGAGCGTCGGTGCGAGCAGGTTGCGGCTCGCATCGACGAGTTCCGACCGATTGTCGTCGCGCATCGCACCGGGCGGCAGCGATCCGTCTCGCTGTGTGCCGTCCCGGGAAAGAAACAGTTCAGGCAGCTTGTCGTGCGAGAGACGCCGGTACCACACCCAGTTCACGCGCCGTTTGCCGGGCTCGACGGTGCCGTCGCGGCCGGGTACCAGGTAGGTCAGGAATAGATGTGCGTCACCCTGCTGAAACGTAAAGCGGTCGCGCAGCACGCGCAGTACCCGATCGGGCAGGTCATGCTCGTCGACG
The DNA here is from genome assembly GCF_017104975.1 of Burkholderia sp. Ac-20344. Lineage (NCBI taxonomy): Bacteria > Pseudomonadati > Pseudomonadota > Betaproteobacteria > Burkholderiales > Burkholderiaceae > Burkholderia > Burkholderia sp. Ac-20344. Next base: position 32,430 of record NZ_JAAGPP010000001.1, on the reverse strand, counting down.
AGCCCGCGCCATGCAACGTAACCCGCATAGGTGGGTTGCGTATCGGGCAGCAGTTGCGCGCGCACGGCAGAGCGCCCGCCATCGGCGCCGACGAGCAGATCCGCGTGTTCTACCCGGCCGCTCGCGAAATGCGCGGTGACGCACGCGCCATTGGAATCGAGTCGCTCGAACGTCTCGCCTGCATGGACGACGCCCGCCGGCAGTGCGCGCTTCAGCGCGGTGTAGATCACATTCCACGCAGTCTGGGTTTGCGGCATGCGCATTTGCTGCACGATCCGGTCACCTTCGTCAAGATAGATCCGGTCGGCCGAATCCACGCCGGTATCGCTCGGCATCGTTACCCCGCCGAAGGCGAACGCGCGGACGATCGGCCGCTGCAGGACGATGCCTCCGCCGCGGCTATCGAGCTCGCTTGGCGACTGCTCGAACACGCTGACGCGCCATCCTGCCGCACGCAGCGCAGTTGCCGTGAAGAGTCCGCCTACCGATCCGCCGATCACGAGTGCCCGCGGCCTCGATACGTCATTCATGAAGTGCTCCTGTTGGCCAGTGGATTGCGCGTGCCGTGCGTCCGATTTCCTGCTGCCTCGATGCCGGTGCGCTGCGGATTCAACCTTCCCAGCTCGTCAGGAAATCGAGCAGCAGCGCGTTGACGCGTTCCGGCTGTTCTTCCTGCGGAAGGTGGCCGCATTGCGCGACGGGCTCGGCTCGAAGATGGGTCGCCATGCTTTCCCAGACGGATTTCATGTCGAACATCTTGCCGACCGCGTAGAAGTCCTCACCCCAGATCGCCATGGTCGGGCATGCGATCTTCACATCGGCGTCGGCGAGATCCTGTTTGACGTCTTCCGCATTCGCGCGGTAGTCGGCGAGTGCGCCACGCACGGCGCCGGGACGACGATAGGCCCGGACATACGTGTCGAACGCTTCGCCGGAAATGGCGTGCGGGTTGTAGCACCAGTCGGAGAAGAAGTGGCTCAGCCACTCGGCTTCCTTGCCGGCGATCAGTGCTTCGGGCAGGTCCGGTACCTGATGAAACAGGAAGAACCAGTACGCGCGTGCCGTCTGGGCGGTCATGTTCTGCGCGACGATGCGGGTCGGCACGTTGTCCATCACGACAAGGCGCTCGAGGCGCTCGGGGAAGTCCTTCGCGAAGCGTGTCGCGACGCGTGCGCCGCGATCGTGCCCGACCAGTGCGATTCGGCCGATGCCAAGCGTGTCGAGCAACGCGACGAGATCGCGCGCCATGTTGCGTTTGTCGTAGCCGGCGGCCGGCTTGTCGGTTTCGCCGTAGCCGCGCAGGTCGGGCACGATGACGCGGTAGCGTTGTGCCAGGACGGGAATCTGGAAGCGCCATGCGAAGCTGGTTTCCGGGAAACCGTGCAGCAGGACCACGACAGGCCCGCTACCCGCGTCGATGAAATGTTGTCGAATGCCGTTCGCAGTGACGGTGTGGTGAACGATCGAAGGCGTAGTGGTGGACATGTGTCGGTTCCCGTTTCGGTTCGGACGACGCGCCATCGGAGCGAAGTGCGCGCGAGTGCTGTTCGAGCATAGGCGAAGCAACATGGACAGTCGCATGAATTGTTCTGAATCGTCTTCCGGGTAGAGGCGTTCCGGCAGGCGCGGGCCGTTTCATAACGATTAAGTTGTTCGTGGGAGGGCGGCGACCTCTAATGCCCGATGTGAGCAGTGCGGCGAGCGGCGTCAATGACGGATGCCGTGTGGCACGGCCGGAGCGACAAAGGAGAGCCGAAGCGTGAAGATGCCGGATGTCGATTCGTCGATCATGAGGCGCCGCGAGGCGATCGCCCGCGAACTGCGCGCGATTGTCGGCGACGAATGGGTGCTCGACAGCGAAACGGAGCGGCGCCCGTACGAATGCGACGGGCTTACCGCGTACAGCGCGTTGCCATTGCTGGTCGTACTGCCCGATACGACGGACGAGGTGAGTCGCGTGCTCCGTTACTGCCACGCGGCGGGTATCAAGGTCGTACCGCGCGGATCGGGCACGTCGCTGTCGGGAGGCGCACTGCCGCTCGAAGATGGCATTCTTCTCGTCACGGCCCGGATGAACCGCGTCGTCGAGGTCGATGCCGAGAATCGCGTGGCGCGTGTGCAGCCAGGCGTGCAGAACGTGCGCGTGACCGAGGCCGTTCGCTCGCTCGGACTGTGTTACATGCCGGATCCGTCGAGTCAGGCCATTTCGACGATCGGCGGCAACGTGGCGGAAAACTCGGGCGGTGTTCATTGCCTGAAATACGGTGTGACGTCGAACCACGTCACGGGCATGGAGATCGTTCTGATGACCGGTGACATGATCCGCCTGGGTGGTGCATTCATGGGCGGCGCAGACGGCGAGTTCGATCTGTGTGGTGCGCTGATCGGCTCGGAAGGCCTGCTCGCGGTCGTGACCGAGATCACCGTACGCCTGACACCCGAGCCGCCCGTCGCACGTGTGCTATCGCTCGGTTTTGCCGATGTGGAAGCCGCCAGTCATTGTGTCGGCGCGATCATCGGCCGCGGCATCGTTCCGGCCGGACTCGAATTTGTCGACCGCAAGGTCATCGACGCAGTCGCGTCGTTGCTCGGTGAGGTGCCGCCGCAGGGCGTCGAGGCGCTACTGCTGTGCGAACTCGACGGCACGAACGTCGAAGTGGAAGCGCTTGCTGCCGAAGTCGAGCAAATCGCGCACGAGATCGGCGTCGTGGACGTACGGATCAGTCGTACCGAGGCCGAGCGCGAACGGTTGTGGCGTGGCCGCAAGCTCGCGTTTGGTGCGATGGGCAAGATTGCGCGGGATGTTTACGTGACCGACGGCACGATCCCGCGCGGCCGCCTTGGCGAGATCCTGAAGCGGATCGACGCATTGTCGAGGCTGCACGGGCTCGCTTACGCGAACTGTTTCCACGCCGGCGACGGAAATCTTCACCCAATGGTGCTGTTTGATTCCGCGAAGCCAGGCGATCTGGAGAAGGCCGAGGCGTTCGGTGCGGACATCCTGCGTGCCTGCGTCGACCTTGGTGGTGTGCTGAGCGGCGAACACGGCATCGGCGTCGAGAAGCGCGACCTGATGACCTATCAGTTCGCGCCGAACGATCTCGCGCAACAGCAGCGACTCAAGTGCGCGTTCGATCCATGCGAACTGCTCAATCCGGGGAAGGTGTTTCCGACGCCCTGTCGCTGCGTGGAACTCGGGGGCGTGCGCATGCGAAACGGCAATCTGCGCTTTGCGGATGTCCCGCGGTTCTAGGAGGCCGGCATGGTCGTCAATGAAGCCGCACCGGGCCTGGCGAGAATCTGCCCGCACGATACCGCGGAGCTTGCTGCTGTCGTTGCGGACGCGAACGCGCACGGCCGCTCGTTTGAGCTTGTCGGCGGAGGGACCAAGCGCGCGTTCGGCGAACCGTTTCGCGCGGATGCGTTGCTCGACCTGTCCGGCATGGCCGGCATCGAGTTCTACGAGCCCGAGGAGCTCGTGATCAAGGTTCGAGCTGGCACGCCGGTCTCGATCGTGCGTGCCGCGCTGGCTGAACATCGCCAGCAGCTCGCATTCGAGCCGCCCGATTACGGCGCGCTGTTTGGCGGCAAGCCCGAACAGGACACGATCGGCGGCATCATCGCCTGCAACCTGACCGGCCCGCGGCGCGTCCTGTCCGGTGCCGCGCGTGATGCGGTGCTGGGTGTCGAAGCGGTGAATGGTCGCGGCGAGGCATTCAAGGGCGGCGGGAGGACCGTGAAGAACGTAACCGGATACGACATGCCGCGCCTGATGACGGGATCCTTCGGCACGCTGGCGGTACTGGCATCGGTCACGTTGAAGATCCAGCCGGCATGGCCGGATGAAATCACGCTGCTGGCCGAGGGGTTGGGCGACGCCGCCGCAATTCGGCTTCTGGGCGATGTGCTGCGGTTGCCATTCGAGGTCAGCGCTGCGGCTCACATGGGCGGCGTTCGCAAGGGCGCCTCGATGACCGCGTTGCGTCTGGAAGGCTTCGGTCAGTCCGTGAAGGGACGCGAAGTGGAACTCGTCCGGCGCCTTGGGCGGTCGGTGCAGTTTCGGACGATCGAAGGCGAGGAAAGCGGTGCGTTCTGGCGCACGCTGCGCGACCTGCATCCGTTCGTTGACGATCGCGATGCGTGCTTGTGGCGCCTGATGCTGCCGGGCACGCACGCGGCGCGCATCGTGGCGTCGCTGGGCGGCGATGCGATCTACGACTGGGGCGGCAGCCTCGTGTTCGTTCGTACGGACCCGTCGGGTGTCGTCGCGCACGCTGCGTCACTGAGGCAGGCGGTCGCGACTGTTGGGGGGCAGGCGTGCCTGCTGCGGGCGCCCGAAGCATTGCGGCGCGCGGTCGGTGCGTTCCAGCCGCGCGCCGCTGCGCAGCGAGCGCTCGGCGAACGCGTTCGCCGGGCATTCGATCCCAATCGCGTGCTCAACCCGGGCAGGCTCGAACGACTTGAAACCGGAGGCGCGTGATATGAGAACTCGCATCGGCGACGTGGCACTGGCGGATCCGGACATTGCGCTGTCGAACGACATCATCCGCAATTGCGTGCATTGCGGTACCTGTCTGTCGCACTGTCCGACTTATCAGGTCCGGCACGACGAGAACGATAGCCCGCGTGGTCGCATCGTGCTGATACGCAACATGTACGAGACGGGCGGCGCACCGGATGCGAAGACGGTTGCGCACCTCGACCGCTGCCTGACCTGCCTCGCGTGCGAAGCGATCTGCCCGTCCGATGTGCAGTACTCGAAGCTGATTGCGCACGGCCGCGAATATGTCGAATCCCGCTATCGCCGCCCACTGGTGCAGCGCGTGATCCGCCATGCGTTGAGTCTGCTGATTCCGAGCCGCCGCCTGTTCCGTGCGGCACTGGCGGCGGGAAAGGTGTTTCGCCCGTTGCGATCGGCATTCGGCGGGACGTTGCGCGCGATGCTCGAGATGACGCCCGCTGGGCCGTTGCCGCCTGCGAGCGCGGTCGACAGGGCACAGGTGTTCCCCGCCCGCGGCGTGCGCCGAGCGCGAGTCAGCCTGTTGAACGGCTGTGTGCAGACCGTGCTGGACCCTGCGATCAACGAGGCAACGATCCGGCTGCTGCAGCGGCACGGCGTGGAGGTCGTCGTTGCCGCTGGCGCGGGGTGTTGTGGCGCGCCGGCCGAGCACATGGGGCTCGAAGATCGCGCGCTGCCGCTCGTGAAGGCGAATATCGATGCGTGGCTCCGCGAGGCCGACGGGCCTGGCGGCCTCGACGCGATCATCGTCAATACGTCGGGCTGCGGCACGTCGCTCAAGGCTTACGGTCATGCACTGCGGCTCGACCCGGACTGGCGGGACAAGGCCGCTCGGGTCAGTGCGCTGGCGAAGGACATTTCCGAGTTCATGGCGGCACTCGGCCTGCAGGCGCCCGTCGTGCCGACGGCGCTACGGGTCGTCTATCACGCCGCGTGCTCGATGCAGCACGGTCAGCGCATCGTACGGCCGCCCCTCGATCTGTTGCGTGCCGCGGGTTTCGAGGTCGTCGAACCTCCCGACAGCTTTATGTGCTGCGGGTCGGCCGGCGTCTATAACCTGTTGCAGCCGGCGATCGCGGGCGAGTTGAAGCAGCGCAAGGTCGCGGCGATCCGCTCCACCCATGCGGAGGTCGCCGCGAGCGGCAACATCGGCTGCATGACCCAGCTTGCGGACGCCATCGCGATTCCGTTCGTGCATACGGTGCAACTGCTCGACTGGGCGACCGGAGGCCCGCTACCGGAGGCGTTGCGCGATAGCGCCGCGATTCGGCCGCTGCACAACGCGGTCGACGCGACGGTGGTTACCGCGCACGACGAGTAACGAAGGGTGACGACCGGCCGACCGGAAGCCGTTCGGCTCGGCGAGGACGTTGACGAAGAAACCGACGTCCGCGCGGACGTCAGACAAGGAGCGTGCTATGCGTTTTGCAGCCTATGAAATCGATGGATGCCGCGGCCTGGCGGTCGAACGGAACGGAAGCTGGCACGGATTGACGGCTTCCGATGCCGGCTATCCGGGTGATCTGGACGCGTTGCTCGCGAGGGGCGCTTCCTTGGCCGAGGTGGCCGACGGCCTCGCGCGCGGCAGCGCGGTCGATCTCGACACCGTCCGCCTGTTGCCGCCGTTCGGGCGACCGAACAAGATCGTCTGCGTCGGGTTGAACTATCTGGACCATTCGGCCGAAACCGGCTTCGAGAAGCAGACCTATCCGACCGTATTCGCGCGCTTTGCGTCGAGCCTGATCGGTCATGGCGAAGCGATCGTGATGCCGCCGCAATCGTCGCAACTCGATTACGAAGGCGAGCTGGCCGCGGTGATCGGCGCGGGCGGCCGGAATATCCCGCGCGAGCGCGCGCTCGATCACGTGGCGGGCTACGCGCTGTTCAACGACGCGACGCTGCGCGACTACCAGTTCCGTACGCCGCAATGGACGATGGGCAAGAATTTCGACGGAACCGGCGCATTTGGGCCGTGGTTCGTGACGGCCGACGCGTTGCCCCGAGGCTGCAAAGGGCGGTGCATCCAGACGCGCCTGAACGGCAAGGTCGTACAGGAGGCGTCGACTTCGGACATGATCTTCGACGTCGAGACGCTGATCGTGCTGCTGAGCGAGGTGATGACGCTGCAGGCAGGCGACGTGATCGTCACGGGCACGCCGGCCGGCGTCGGCATGGCGCGCGAGCCTCAACTCTGGATGAAGCCGGGCGATGTCTGCGAAGTCGAGATCGAAGGGCTTGGCGTGCTGCGCAATCCGATCGCGAAGGCAGCCTGACATTCAGTCATGCGAAGCGTGCGCGCACGCCGAACACGCGGCTCGCGCATCGGCTCGTGTGGTTCGTGCAGCAGCGCGGTAGCGCTTGCCGCCGCGCACGGATTCGACCGGGTTGCGTGATCGGCGATGTCGTGGGAGATCCGGGCATTCAGAACGATTCATGTCCGGATCAGGACATTCGGGTTGCCCGCACGCTACGCTCGTTGCCGTGCTGAAGCGTCGCTGAGCAAGGGCGAGCCGCTTCGTCGACGGTAGCGTGCGACTGCACCGAAGTGGCGACGCGTACCGGATCCCATCTTCAAAGGAAACATGACATGCCAAACCCGAATTGGCGCATCATCGCGATGCGTGCGTGCAGCGTCGCGCTTGTCGCATGGGCCATGGGCGTCACGCCGATCGGTGCATGTGCCGCCGGTCCTGGCGACGGCGCGCAAGCGCCGGGCTTCTATCGCGAGAAGGTTGGCGCCCTCAAGGTGATGGCGCTGTCCGACGGGACGCACCCGTTTCCGATCGATACCGTGATCCGCGGCATCTCGACGGACGAGATCAAGCGCAACCTCGATCGCGCGTTCCTCGAGCCGCCGGTACAAGGGTCGATCAACGCATTTCTGGTCGATACCGGAGCGAAGCGAATCCTGATCGACGCGGGGGCCGGCGTGCTGTACGGCGACTGCTGCGGCAAGCTGGTCGACAACCTGATCGCGGCCGGCTATGCACCCGAGAATATCGATGAAGTGTGGCTCACGCACCTGCACAAGGATCATGTCGGCGGAATCGTTTCGCACGGGAAGATGACGTTCCCGAATGCCGTCGTCAGGGTGAATGAGGCGGAAGCCCGCTACTGGCTCGAGCCGGACAACAAGTCGCGCGCGCCCGCGTTTCTCGGTTCGTTCTTCGATGCGGCTGCCGCGTCGGTCGCCCCGTACATCGCGGCGGGCCGCTTCAAGACGTTCGCCGCAGACGCGACGCTCGCTCCCGGCATGCGCGCTGTGCCGACACCCGGCCATACGCCCGGGCATACGTCCTATCTGATCGAGAGCAATGGCGCGACGCTGCTCGTATGGGGCGATATCGTGCACGTCGCCGCGCTCCAGTTGACGCATCCGGACGTGTCCGTCGAATACGACAGCGATCCGGCTATCGCGCAACAGACGCGTCGCGACATGCTGAAGCGCGTGGCGAGCCGGCGCTATCTGGTCGGTGCGGCGCACATCGCGTTTCCGGGGCTTGGCCACTTGCGCCAGGATGGTGCGCGGTACGACTGGGTACCGGTCAATTACGACGCGACGCCGGTGCATTGATGCGACACTCCTTGCCTGCCGCGCGGTCGGCCTACTCGCATCACTAAGTGGCACATCAGCGGTGCGGTCGGGTCGCAATCGAGCGATGGCTGGTCGCGCCGCTTCGGCAGTTCAACAGCGCTTGCCCTGCAGCGCGGGAACTTGTGAGCAGTCGGGATCGGCTTCAAGAAACGCGGGCAGGGCGGGAGCCGCGACCTGTTTGGCCATCGTATTCCAGAATGGTTATTTGTTCCCTCTGCCTGCATCGAGCGACGGGGCCGCTGCAGTCCAGCCGCCGCCCAGTGCGCGGACAAGGCTGACGGTCGCGATCGCATACGCCTGGCGGCTGTGAATCAGCTGACGCCGCGTATTGAGCGCATCGCGATCGGCGTCGATCACCTCGAGATAACTCACGTAGCCGTGCGCATATCGGCTCAGCGATAACCGTGCTGCGGCATCGGTGGCACGGGTCGCGCTGTCGAAGCGCACGATCCGCTCTTTCTGCGCAACGATGTCATTGAGTGCGTCCTGCACGTCGCGCAATGCACCGAGGGCTACCTCGCGATAGTTCGCATCCGCGGCAACGACACCGGCTCGCGCCGCAGCGACTGCGGATTCGCGTTTGCCGCCGTCGAAAACGGTTTCGGCGACGCTGAGCCCGAGACTCCACAGCGAACTGTTGCGATCGAGGAACGAGCGCAGATCGCGGCTGGCGAATCCGCCTTGCGCAGTGAGCGTCAGTGTCGGCAGCCATGCCGTACGTGCGATGCCGAGTTGCAGCGAAGCGATGTCGACCCGGCGTTCCGCGGCAAAGACGTCGGGGCGATGGTTGAGCAGCGTCGAGGGCAGGCCGGCTGGTATTTCCGGCACGCGAAGGGCGGCGGATGCGGGAGCGATGCTGATCGTCGTCGGAGACGAGCCGGTTAGCACGGCAATCGCGTCGACGAGATTCTCGCGCAGTCGCACGCTGTCCGCGTAATCGGCTCGGGCAGTATCGAGATCGGCGGCTGCGCGTAATGCGTCGAGATCGCTCGCCGCTCCGGCTCGAACACGCGAGGCAATCACGTCGAGCGCAGTGCGTCGCAGGTCGATCGCGCTTGCCAGTGCGGCAAGGTCCTCGTCGACGTAATGCAGTGTCAGATAGTCGCTCGCGACTTCCGTCGCGACGCGCAGCCGAACCGCGTCGCGCTCGGCGAATGCCTGCAGCACGCTTTGTTTCCCGATCGCCGTGTCGCCGCGCAGGCGCCCCCACAGGTCGATTTCATAACTGGCATTCACCGGCATCGACCAGTTATGCATCGTGCGCTTCGGCAGCGCGTTATCGACGGTGCCCGACACACGGGCGCGGCTGAACGACGGATCGACACCGGCCGTGGGCAGCAGCGCGGCCTCGCGCACGCCAAGTAGCGCCTGCGCCTCGTCGATGCGAGCGACGGCGGCGCGTATTTCGTGGTTGTGCGCAAGTGCCGCATCCACCAGCGCTTCGAGCCCTGGATCACCGAACAGCGACGGCCATTCGGCTGACGGGGAGGGCCGAGTCGCAAGCGTGTTCGCGTGACGAAAGGCATCCTGCCCGACCGGTACCGGCGCGATCGGCTGTGGAGCGATGGTGCATGCGGTCAATCCGCAGAGCGCGATCAGGAACGGGGCGCACTTCATGACGGCGTGCGTTGCAGCGTGACGACGACCGACAGCCCGGGCCGGATACGCGGCTCGGTGGCAGCCGTATTGTCCAACAGGATCTTTACCGGCACCCGCTGCGTGACTTTCGTGAAATTGCCGGTCGCATTATCCGGCGGCAGCAGCGCGAACTGGGAACCGGTGGCAGGCGACAGGCTGTCGACGTGCCCTTGGTAGACCCCATCCGGCAGCGCATCGAAATGCAGTTGCACCTTGTCGCCGACGCGAACGTGTTTGAGTTGGGTTTCGCGAAAGTTCGCCACGACCCACGGATGCGGTTCGACGACGGTGAGCAGCGCCTGGCCCGGTGCGACATGTTCGCCGGTCTCGACGGTCTTTTTGCCGACTCGGCCGTCCGACGGCGCGACGACCGTCGTGTAATCGAGCTGCAGCAGCGCATCGCGCAGTTCGGTGTTGTTTTGCCGCGACACGGCATCGGCTGCCTTGCATGCGGCCAGTGCGCTGCGTTGCTGGGCCTGCGCGGCGACGACGCGGGCCCGTGCAGACTTGCGCGCAGCGTCGGCCGCATCGAATTCCTGTTTCGACAATCCCCTCGGCGTTTCCCGGGTCAGCTCGCGGGCGCGTGCGTAGTCGAGTTCAGCACGCTCGGCGTCGGCATGTGCGGAAACCAGCGCTGCACCGGCCTGTTCGAGTAGCGCCTGGGCCCGGCTCGAATCGGACTCGGCTTGCGCGACACGCGCGCGCTGCAGCGCAACGCGCACGTCGAAGTCGCGCGTGTCGAGCAGTACGAGCGGATCCCCCGCGTGCACGAACTGGTTGTCGTTCACCAGTACGCGTTCGACCGTGCCGGTCACGCGCGGAGAGATCACGTGCAGATGGCTGGTGACATATGCGTCATCCGTGCTGAGATCGCGTACCCGGAACTCGTAGATCAGTACGGTCACGAGCGTGATTGCGAACACGGCGATCAGCACGATCGGCAACCAGCGCCTGGGCGCGGCCGGTGAGGGTTGATTCGGGGACGTCGGGGTCACGATCGTGGCACTCCATCGAACAGACGGGTTTTGGAACATCGCGTTATGCTTGCGCGACTTTCATGCGCGGGAGCCGGTCGATAATGAATACGATGCTCGTTCCGGGCGGAGCGGCGCCAGCCGCGGACGTGCCGCCGTTCCGCGCCATCGCCGCGATTGTCGCCGTGTTGCTCGGCGCGATGATCGCGACGCTCACGTCGCGCATCACGTCGCTCGGATTGGCCGACGTGCGCGGGGCGCTCGGCATCGGTTTCGACGACGGAGCGTGGATCAACACCGTCTTTATCGCGTCGCAGATGTTCGTCGGCCCGCTCGCGATCGCGGCCGCGTTCGTGTTCGGAACGCGCCGGGTGCTGCTGGCAGGCGCCGTGGTGTTTCTTGCCGCCGAGAGCGCGCTGCCGCTTTGCCGGGGCTTTGGCGCGTTCATGATTTTCCAGTGCATTGCGGGACTCTCGTCCGGCGTGTTCGTTCCATTGACGGTCGGGTTCGTCGTTCGTACGTTGCCGCCGCGCCTCATTCCATTCGGAATTGCAGCGTACGCGATGAATCTCGAGATGTCGCTGAACCTGTCGGCAACGCTCGAAGGCTGGTACAGCGAACATTTGAGCTGGCGTTGGCTGTTCTGGCAGAACGCACTGTTGACCCTTCCGTTCATCATCTGCCTGCTGATGTCGTTGTCTGACGAACCGATCAAACGCTTCGCGTCCGGGGCCGACTATCGCGGCATGCTGCTCGGCGCGGGCGGGTTCACGTGCCTGTGCGTTGCGCTCGATCAGGGCGAACGGTTGTTCTGGCTTCAATCGCCGCTGATCGTCGCGTTGTCGTGCGCGGGCATCCTGATGATCGCGGCCTTCCTGATCCATGAACTCGTGTCGAAGCGGGCCGGCCTCGATCTCGGCTACCTGCTGCGCCCGAATGTGGCGCTGTTGATCCTGCTCGTCGGCCTCGTGCGCTTCACCGTGCTCAACACGAGCTTCATCCCGTCGTTCTTTCTCGCCAACGTCTACGGGTTGCGGCCGTTGCAGATCGGCGACACACTGCGCTGGATTGCGATGCCGCAGTTGCTGTTCGCACCGTGCGTCGCGCTGTTGCTGCAGAGATTCGATCCGCGGCGGCTGATCGTGATCGGGTTCGTGATGATCGCGATTGCGTTCGCATTGGGCTCGCGCCTGACGTCCGTCTGGGCCGAGTCCGATTTCATTCCGTCCCAGCTGATCCAGGCGCTCGGACAGACCATGGCGCTGACGTCGGTCGTGTTCTTTTTCGGAAAGCACGTGACGGCTGAGTACGCGCTGACGTTCGGTGCGGTCGTGCAAACGACCCGACTGCTCAGCGGGCAACTCGGTACCACGTCGATCGCAGTAGTCCAGCGTGTCATGGAGGCAATCCATTCGAATCTCGTCGGTCTGCATGTTTCGATGTCCGATCCGGCCACGCTCGAGCGATTGCGGGCTGGCGCGGCGTCGCTGGTCGTGCATGGTGCGACGTTCGCGACCGGCGATGCCGGCACCTATGTGCTGCTCGACCGGGCAGTACGCGTGCAGGCGACGACGCTCGCGCTCGCGGACAATTTCGTGCTGGCCACGGCGTGCGCGATCGCGGGCGCGCTGATCGGGTTGGTGCTTCGCCCGCCGCGTCCGGCATGAGTGCCGACGCGGCAGCGTGGCGCGAATCGCACCGCCGATGTTAGTGACTGGCGCTTGAAATGGAAACGGGGCGACCTGAATTTTCCTGAAATTTCCGGAAGCGGCGTCGGCGCGTGCGACGAGAGGCGACACCTGCGTGCGCCGGATCGCGTGCCAGGCCGGGGGGGGGGCGATGCTCGATCCGACTGCTTACGCCTTCTTCACGCGGTAGCCGTGCCCCACGAGAAAGCGCATCTGGGGATCCCATGCATCGCCGCACGGCGGCCAGCCGTGGGAAAGCCCGGCCGGGCGGCCGGTGCCGCAGTCCTTGCCGGAGATCTGCGTGCCGTCTTTCATGGTGATCGTGTTCATCGCAGTGGCTCCGTGATGGGCAGAAGAGGCAGTGACGGGCTTCGTCGCGCCGGCATCTCCCGCCGCGATGCATGGATGACGCGTGATGTCGGCGAACACGGATGGCAACCTGCCGTCCGGCCAGGTGGCGCGTACCGAAATCGGGCTGAATTGTCTTGAACCATGCCGGGTTGCACGTGTGCCATTCGCCGGGCAAGGAAATTTAAGCGCAGCGTCAAGACTCTTCAGTGGGCTGGCGCTATCGTCATTCTCAAACTGCGAGTGGTGTGCACGCAGTCGATCGCTCTTTTTCACTTGTTCTTTGCAGGAAGCAATCATGAGCACGTTCAAGACTCGCGACGGTATTTCGCTATATTACAAAGATTGGGGTGCCGGCCGCCCGGTCGTCTTCATTCATGGTTGGCCGCTGAATGCCGATATGTGGGATGTGCAGATGCATCACCTGGCGCTGCAGGGCTTTCGATGCGTTGCATACGATCGCCGCGGTTTCGGTCGCTCCGATCAGCCGTGGACGGGCTACGACTACGACACGCTCGCCGATGATCTGGCGGACCTGATCGCGGCGCTTGATCTGCACGATGTGACGCTCGTCGGCTTTTCGATGGGCGGCGGCGAGGTGGCGCGCTACATCGGCCGGCACGGCACGAAGCGTGTCGCAAAGGCGGTGCTGCTGGGTTCCGTCACGCCTTTGATCGTGCGACGCGACGATCATCCTGAAGGCGTCGATGTCGCTGTATTCGACGGTATTCGGGCGGGTATCTCGGCCGATCGCGCGGCATTCTGCGAGGGATTCTGGCCGTTGTTGACGGGCTCGAACCGTCCCGGCACGACGATCTCGCAGGCAGCGCTCGAGTGGACGACGATCATGGCGTCCCAGGCCGGATTGAAGGGGATGTTCGACTGCGTGCATGCGTTTTCGGAGACGGATTTCCGGGCAGACCTCGACCGGTTCGACGTACCGACGCTCGTGATCCACGGTGACGACGACCAGACCGCACCGCTCGCGCTGACTGGTGCCGCCGCGGCGAAGCGGGTGCGGAACGCGACGCTCAAGGTATATGAAGGCGGGCCGCACGCTTTATATCTGACGCATGCCGATCGGTTGAACGACGATCTGTTGGCTTTCGTACGGGAGTGAGCGCGAGCCGGCACGCTTCAGTCGTTTCAGCTCGAGCCGAGCACAAGGCCGCAGGCATTCGTGCGGCTGTCGTTCGGGGCGAGGCGCCGCGTTCGTCGAGAAACGCATGGACGGCATTCGCGCCGTCCACCTTGAAGCGCTTGTACGAATGCCGGTTGCGCTCGGTCAAACCCGTGTCGTGAAGCAGCGCGGCGACGTAAGGCAGTTCGCTGTCGAAAACGAGCTTGCGGCACAGACCGATGGCTTGCGTGAGCGTCGCCCGTCTGCGGCTCCGGTCGAACAGTTCGACATTCATGTCGCTTTCGACCTTCTGGACGAGGTAAGTGATCGACGACGGAACTCGATGCAACAGTTCGGCCGCCTCGGCGAACGTGCCGGTCCGCTCGATGGCATCCAATACTTCAAGGACTTCAAATGACAACTTGATCGCCATATGATGCTTTCAGGATTCTTCAGTATTTAAGTCGACTTCGTCGAGAAGGGTGAGCAACCTGGTAGCGGGCGCGCAACCATTATCTGTCCATTGTCGATGATCCGAGCCACTGTGTCGAAGGTCTCCTTCATGCATACGGCAGCCATACCTGCCATCCGGAAAGCCAGCCGCAACCGTGCATTGCCGTGCCGGGAGAGTGGCTCACGTTTCTGCCGGGTGGCAGCGCATCTCCGGGAAATATGACCCCGAGCCAGAATGAGTCCCGGTCGGTAGTGGAGATTTCCGGCTACCGGATTCATGCTCCTTTGCCGTCGTAAAATCAGGATCGGGAAAGTACCGAGAAAGTGCCGCGCGGCGGTCAATCGAAGTATGCTGTAGCGCGGCCGTTTCACATGCGACATCCGTTGCGGCCGAAGGCAAGCCAAACAGCGCCGCGATCCATTCGGCGGCGAGAACAAACAGACTTCGGCCGAGAGTGGGGCGGCAATCATGACCATGCTGCGTTCGTGGGGTGCGATTCTTTCGTTGCTGGCGCTCGTTGCATGCGCGAGCCTGCCGCCGCAGGCCGATCGCGCGCCGACACACGCGTACGCCGATACGGACAACACACGGCTGGGCGTCGCGTTCCAGCAGCAGGCCAGTACGCATCCGGGGCAGGACGCGTTTCATCTGCTGACCGATCCGGTCGACGCGCTGGATGCGCGCGTGTTGCTCGCCGACCGCGCGGACAGGTCGCTCGATCTTCAGTACTACATCTGGCACGACGACCTGACCGGGCACGAACTGGCCGATGCGGTCATTCGCGCGGCCGATCGCGGCGTGCGCGTTCGCGCGTTGCTCGACGACCTCGGCACGAATTCGGACGACCGCAAGCTGCTCGAGATCAGTTCGCATCCGAACATCGAGATCCGGCTGTTCAATCCGGTCGCCACGCGCCGGTTCAAGAAGATCGGCACGGTGTTCGAGTTCTCGCGCGTCAACCGGCGCATGCACAACAAGGCGATGATCGCGGACAACCAGGCGGCGATCGTCGGCGGCCGCAATATCGGCGACGAGTACTTCGGCGCATCGTCGATGCTGGAGTTCGGCGATCTCGATGTCGTCGTTCATGGCCCGGTCGTGAAGCACATCTCGACCGAATTCGATACGTTCTGGAATTCCCCGTACGCGTATCCGATCAGTGCGCTGGTCGGGCACGACGCGGCACCGGGCGGGCTGGACCGCGAGCGCGAACGGTTGCGCGACTACCTGAGGGCCATGGAGGACAATCCGTACGTGCTCGAGGCCAGGCAGCGGCTCAACCGGATCGTTCATGGGCAGGGCACGGAACTGTCTTGGGGGCACGCGACGGTGCTGTACGACGATCCGTCGAAGATCGCGCACGCGCCGAAGGACAGCGACGGGCACCTGATGCCGCAGTTGCGGGCGCTCGCGTTGCAGCCCGAACATGACCTGCTGATCGTGTCGCCGTATTTCGTGCCGGGCAAGGAGGTCGTCGAGCGGCTGCGCGCGCTCACGGCGCGCGGCGTGCGCGTGACGGTGCTGACCAACTCGCTCGCGTCCACCGACGTGGCGGCCGTGCATGCGGGCTACCGGCACTACCGAAGCGATCTCGTGGCCGCCGGCGTGCGGCTGTACGAACGTCGGCCATCGGGCGACAAGAGCATTTCGAAGCAGGTCATCATCGGGTCGTCGCGTGCGTCGCTGCATGCGAAGACTTACGTGTTCGATCACAAGAGCATTTTCATCGGGTCGATGAATCTCGATCCGCGCTCGCTGAACCTCAATACCGAGATCGGCGTTTACTGCGAGAGTCCGGCGATTGCGTCGCAGGTAGCCAACGATCTGGAAGCGCGGCTCGACCGGATCGCGTGGCGGGTCGAGCTCAGGACCGATCCGCCAGGGAAGGGGCGGCTCAAGTGGATTCAGACCGATTCGGACGGGAAGGTCACCGAGCTCGATCACGAACCGGAAGTGTCGGCCGCGCGGCGGATGGAAGTCTGGTTTCTCGGGCTGTTTCCGATCGAATCGCAACTGTGAGCGACACCGCCGCGCGCGATGCTCAGCAGCGCAGGCGGCCGCGGTGCTCGATGACGGCCGCGAGCTGCATCGTCGCGGCCTCGATCGTCGCGTCGTTCAGCCCGGCGTATCCGAGCACGAAACCGTTGTACGGCCGGCCGGCGCCGACCCGATAGCTGCTCAGCGGCTGAAGCAGCAGGCCATGCGCGGCCGCGGCGCGGGCGACGTCGATATCGTGCAGCGGCATCGCGAGATCCGCCGACAGATGCATGCCGCCCGGGCTGTCCCGAACGCTCAGCGCGGTGCCGAGGTGGCGGGCGAGTGCTGCTTCGAGGCTGCGCCGCCGCTCGGCGTACAGCGTCCTCATCTTGCGCAGGTGCCGTGCGAAGAGGCCGGTGTCGATGAATTCGGCCATCGCCAGTTGATCGGCCGAGTGGCCACGATGGACGAGTTCGCGCAGCGTTCTGGTGAAGCGTTCGACGAGGACCGGCGGAACCACCATGAAGCCGAGCCGCAGCGCGGGAAACATCGTCTTGCTGAAGGTGCCGAGATAGCAGACCGGCGCGTCGGCCTGCAAGCCCTGGATCGCGGGCAACGGCTGGCCGCCGTGGCGGAATTCGCTGTCGTAGTCGTCTTCGATGATCCACGCGCCGCACGCACGTGCGCGTTCGACGAGTGCCGCGCGCCGCCGGGGGCTCATCAGCGCGCCGAGCGGGTATTGATGCGACGGCGTCGTATAGATCAGCCGGGGCGGCCGGGTGCGCCACTGTTCGTCGGATGGCGCCATCCCTTCGTGATCGACCTCGATCGGCACGATATCCAGGCCGGTCGACCGGAATGCGGTTCGGGCGCCGTTGTAGCAGGGGTTCTCGAGCCAGCCGGATTCACCGGGATTCGCCAGCATGCGCGCGCACAGTTCGAGGCTGCTTTGCGTGCCGTCGGTGATGAATACCTGGCCTGTTTCGCAGCGCACGCCTCGCGAGACCCGGATGTACGCGGCCACGGCACGCCGCAATTCGGGCAGCCCTTCGACCGGGCCGTATGCGAGCTGCGCGGGCTTGATGACTTTCCATGCGCGCTCGACGCAACGGCGCCATTGGGCAATGGGGAATTCGTCGAGCGAAGGGAGGCCGGGAACGAACGGCAGCATGCGCTCGGGTTCCGGATCGGCGTTCTCCAGTCCATGCACGCGCTCGGACAATCGAACCGGGGCCGGTCTGCTTTCGAGCCCGGTGCTCGAACGGCTGCGTCCGTCCCATAGCGTGACGGTACCGTTGCGCGTGGCCGCCACGAAGCCTTCCTCGGCAAGGCGCTCGTACGCATAGACCGCCGAATTGCGCGCGATGCCCAGCTCCGCCGCCAGCACGCGCGTCGACACGAGCCGCGTACCGGGCGGGATGTGTCCGTCCAGCAGCATGTTGCGCAGGCTCCGGTAGAGGGCTTCCTGCTGGCTGTGGCGTGTCGTGCCGTCCTGTCCGGAAAGCGATGAGATGAGCAGCGCGAGATCCATGGGCTGGTTCCAGAAATTTCCGTTGAGCTGGTTCTTTTGAAGATTCGGCGCGTATCGTATCGTTCACGTTCTCGCGGTGCCGGCCGGTGCGCGGGTCTTTCCGGTGTCGTCACGGATAGCGGCACGCGCGTATTTTGATCGATTTGGCAAGCGACTGTCGATGGACCGATCGACCGGTCGATCAGGCATGGAAGCCGCACGTATCCGATTGAATTAACTTCGCAGTGCAAATATATATCGCGTGAATGCCTGCGTCTTGCCGGAACGCAGGCCGCACGATGCGCGCCAGGGCGCGCGAACAGGAAAACGAAACATGAAAGACCAGGCCGTCATCTCTCCCACATCCCGCACCACCATTCGCCGCCTGCCGGAACTGGCGAATCGCGATCGCGCGATGCTTCATCGCATCGTGGACGACGCCTACGTCTGTCACATCGCGTTCGGTACAGGCGAGGACACGCACTGCATCCCGACCGCCCAATGGAGACGGGGCGATGACCTCTATATCCACGGGTCCAACGGCAGCCGGATGATCAAGGCGCTGTCGGCGGGCGTACAGGCGTCCGTCGCGATTACGTTGCTGGACGGTCTCGTGTTGGCCAGGTCGGCCTTCAACCATTCGATGAATTATCGATCCGCAGTGATCTACGGGCGGTTCGAGATGGTGGAGGGGCGTGCGGACAAGCTGGTGGCGCTGGATGCATTGATGGACAAGATCGCACCCGGTCGAAAGCATGACGCGCGGCCCGGCAACGAGAAGGAACTGAATGCGACCAGCGTGCTGCGGATTGCCCTTGCGGAAGCGGCCGTGAAAGTCAGCGATTCAATGCCGTCCGACAAGGACGAAGATCTCGCGCTCGCTGTCTGGACGGGGATCCTGCCGCTGAAGACGACGCGCGGCGCGCCGGTTCATGCGGACGGCAACGTGCCGGTGCCGGACTACGTCCGGAACTGGGCCGAGTGAGTGGCGCGGGCACGGCCGTGTTTGCATGGTGATTGTCCCGCGACGGCTTGGTAGCCTTCGCGGGTTGTTCAAACGATCGCATCCGGTTCCACGTGTGCGCGACGGTGCGCACGCGGAACCGGGTCGGTCATCGATCCATCAGCGTGCGAAATCCGGCGTGCTCTGGATGAACGTATTGAGCTTGGAGATGTTCACGCTGCCGAAGCCCGTCGTCGCGTCCCAGCCGGCCTTTGCCTTGTAGCCATAGGTGCCGCTGCCGTTGTTGCCGGACGTGACGTCGTGCAGCAGGGCCGCGTTGTTCGGGAAGTACTTGTAGATGCTCGACGCAGGGAACCCGAGTGCATTGTTGTTCGCGGACTGCAGCCGCGCCCAGATGCCCGTGAAGATCGGCGCGGCGAGGCTCGTGCCGCCTTCGTTGTTCAGGTAGCCCGAGCCCCACAGCGTGTCGGACGTCTGGCCGTTCACGACGAGAATCGCGCCGGTGCGCAGG
This sequence comes from Burkholderia sp. Ac-20344, assembly GCF_017104975.1. Taxonomy (NCBI): domain Bacteria; kingdom Pseudomonadati; phylum Pseudomonadota; class Betaproteobacteria; order Burkholderiales; family Burkholderiaceae; genus Burkholderia; species Burkholderia sp. Ac-20344. The sequence continues at coordinate 13,132 of NZ_JAAGPP010000001.1, read as the reverse complement.
TCGGCATCGAAGCCGACGTCAGGCAGGGCGCGCTTGGTCGATCCGGTGAGGCTCGACGATTGCCACGATGGCGCGGTTTCGTACTTGCTGTACCCGCCGCCCGTCGACCACACGGTGCCCGGCTGCCAGCTCGGATCGTTCCAGACGATCTCGCTGTTGTACGCGTTGGTCGACGTATTGGTGAACAGCGTCGTGCCGCCCACCGCGATCACGTACGGCGACGTTGCCGGCTCGCTCACCGTGTAGGTCGAGCGCGACGGCGTGCCGCTCGCGCATTCGTACGCGCCATGGTCGCCGGCGGATACCGAGAAGGTCTGCCCTTGCGCGATCGCCTGCTTGAAGATGGTGTCGTCGGTTGCCTGCGAGCCGGTGCTGTTCGAGGACGATTCGCACACGCCGAGCGACACGTTGATCACCTTCGCGACGTTGTCGGTCACGGCCTTGTTGTACGCGGCGGTGATGGCCGTGAGCGTCATCGACGGCGCGACGTAGAACACGACCTGCTTCACGCTGCCGCCGGCCGTGCCGACGATCGACTGGCTGTCGAGGTTCCATTCGACGGTGCCGTCGGTGTCGGTGTACGAGCTGCCGGACGGGCCCGTCTTCACGATGCTGCTGCTGATCGTGCCGAGGCCGTTGTTTGCGGCGAACGTATTGAGGTCGCTCACCGTCTGCGACAGGTCGCCTTCGGAGATGATGCCGACGGTGGTTTGCGAGGCGGTCGGCGTGCCGTCGCCGCCGTAGATCGACGAAAATTCGGTCGGGTTGTGCGGCACTGCCGATGCGCCGGCCGGAATCGTCAGGTTGCTGGTGTTGCCTTGCGGCTGGCTGCCCGCGCCCGTGTGCATCAGCTCGACGTTCTGCAGGCCCAGCACCGCGCCCACGACGCTGCCGATCGCGTTCGGTACTTGCGCGGCGTCGGTATTCGCATAGACGCTTCGACCGTTGCGTGTGAAGCGCTTGAGCGTCGTGCGGAACGCGGACTTGATGGTTGCCGCGGTGCCGGACGCGGATACCAGCAGGCGGTTCGGCGCGACCACGATGTTCACGAAGCCTTCCTTGCGCAGATGCGCAACGACCGAGGCGACCTGCTGGTCGGTCGGCGCATATTGTGCCGCGAACTGCGCCGGCGTGAGGAACTGCCGGTAGTGCGGTGAACCAGGCGTATGCAGGTCGTGCAGGTATTGGTCGAGTTGCGTTTCATTGCGCAGGTTCAATCCGAGCACGATGTCCACCGATTCGCCCGGCGCCATCTCGACGGCTGCCGCCGCAGCGGCGGCCGTGCTCGCGGCAGGCGCGCCGGCCGTACCGGCTTCGCTCTGCTGCACGAGGGGCAGGAAGCCCTTGGTGCGCGTTTCGGTCCAGCCGGCTGCGGGCGCGGCGTAGACGGTCGCCATGCCGAACGATGCGGCGGCGGCGGCGAATACGAGCTTGACGAAGCGAATGTGCTTTTGATTCTTGTCTGCAACCTGATTCATTTGAATTACCCCTCCGGTTGAACATCGAACGGCACGAACAACAACGGTCGACAGCGGTGCGGGTCATGCACCGCCGATTTCTGTCGCATGCGTGCGGATGGCACGGACGCGACAGGGCCTTTCGCCCGATCCGGAAAGGCGTTTTTTCTCCGGGGGCGAAATACGGAAAGCGCGGTAACGGGAAGGCTGCGCCGCGATGCGACGCAACCGCGCCGGACATGGCGCGGGCGGGATTGCTAGAGCAACAGTTTCGTTGTCCTGCTCATTTGATTCGATCCTTCGGCCCGCTGCCGGATGGCAGTCGTCCAGTGAGATGTATCGGGATGTTGCATGCGCCGGCGCGCGAACGATACAGCCGGCGGCGAGCACTGCGGTGCAGCGGAAGCGAAAAAACGTAGAGCGGAAGCGATTGCGCGGTGAGCAATTCGTCAGATTGCTTGCATCGGACGGTATCAAGAACAAAAGCGAGGTGTCAAACTTTTTTTGATTATATGAAACTAAATTAAAGCGGATAGGCGCAATATTTTTGAAAATATTGGCAGTGTTTTGTAATATTCGAGCCAACAAAGAAAGTAATGCCGAATTCGATTTGCCGATCGTTTCTGGTTCGACGTGTAATCGGCGCAATGGGCCGATCGTGTTCGAGGCGTGACTCGAATCGCCGGGGTGCGCCGGAGAAAGCCGAGTCCGCGGGCAGCGGGAAGCGGGGCATGAAGTCGCGAGGTGTCCGGCGTTCCGCATGCCGGCACGCTCAACGAGGATCGAACCTGACGTGATCGATAACGACAAGCTTTGCATCGAAGTGCCTGCAACCTGGAAGGCCGTGCTGGCAGATTGCCGATGGACGCGGCAGACGGAAGGGCAGTCGGGTGCCGCAGTGTTCCGGCTCGATGCGCGCGACGGAACGCGCCGGTTCGTCAAGACCGAGCCGGCCGGACCGCTGGCCGAACTGCGCGACGAGGCGGCGCGACTGCGCTGGCTGACGACGGCGGGCTTGCCGGGTGCGCAGGTGCTCGATGTGGCATCGGCGGCGGGGCGCGAGTGGATGCTGCTGAGTGCCGTTCGCGGCGAAAATCTCGAAGTCGCGCGGCTCGGGCCGGCCGCGAAGGTGGTGATCATTGCCGACGCGCTGCGTGCGCTGCATCGGCTCGATCCGGCAACCTGCCCGTTCGATCACGGTGCTCCATCTCGCATCGATCGCGCTTGCGCCCGGATGCGTGCGGGGCTCGTCGACGAGGACAACCTCGATGACGCGAATAGGGGTTTACCGCTCGACGAACTGTTCGCCAGGATTCAGGCGAGCCGGCCGTTGATCGAGGACAGGGTCGTCGCGCATGGCGACGCGTGCCCGCCCAACTTCATGGTCGAAGACGGTCGTTTTTCGGGCTTCATCGATTGCGGGCGCCTTGGCGTGGCCGATCGCTATCAGGATCTGGCGCTGGCGGCGCGCGATATCGAAGCGGCGCTCGGCGACGAATGGGTCGCGCCGTTCTTCGCCCGGTATGGAATCGAGCAGCCCGATCCGGGCCGGATCGCTTTCTATCGGCTGCTCGACGAGTTTTTCTGAATCCGCGCGCGAGGTTTCGCGGGCCGTGCAAGAGATTGCCTGCTTGTTCCCGTGGTATCGTAAATAAGAAGGAATCCTGCTTTTCTACCGTCCCGCACCTGCATGCCGCAGCGCATCCACAGCTTCCGCGTTGTCGTGCGACTGCGCGAGCTGCAGCAGCGACTGGCCGCGCCGATCGACATGATTCGGATTCGCACCGTGCGCGACGAGGAGCGGAATCAGCTCGAATCGATTGAACAGCGTGGCGAATCCCAGCGCGGTTTCCCCGGCGCCGTTCGTCTGGTCGATCGGGCATTGCGTGTCGATCAGGCGCCGCGCGATGTCGGGTTCGTTCCTGAAGAGCGCCCCCATCAGCGCCGTGTTGCCGTGACGGTCGCCGGCGCATGCGTTTGCGCCGGCCGACAGCAGGTAGTCGAGCGCGGCTGGCTGGCCGTCGTAGGACGCGAGTATCACGGCCGTAAAGCCGTGATTGTCGGTGGCGTCGACGGGATAGCCGGCGTCATGCAAGGCACGCAGGATGTCGACGCGTCCGACGCGGGCGGCGTCGAACCAGTCGCCGTCGTAGCGGCGCAGCGCGGCAGGATCGGCCTGCGAATAGGCCGGCCGGTCGGGCAGGTGCGCGCAACCGGCGAGCACGGCGAGCGCGGTCAGCGCCAGGGCGGTTGCGGTCGAGCGGATCGCGCGCGTCAGGCGTTCGGATTGCATGAGGATGTCCTGATGGTTGGGTAGGGTCGACGTGCGCGGCGCAACCCCGCACGTCGACAGCGACCGGAGCCGCGGGATCAGTTTTCGCTCAGCTTCGCCGCGAGCGATTGCACTTGCCCGACGTCGGCGTGAACGGCTTGCGCGAGACGCGTGCCGTAGTCGGCATCGGCCTTGTAGAAGTACGACAGCATCGCATACTGGTTGTGCGCGTTCGTCACCTTGCCGAGATCGCCGGACAGCGCGGTGATCAGGTCGTCCCTGTCCTGCTGCGACAGGCTGCGGTAGTACTCGCCCGCCTGGCGGAAGCGCAGCTTCTTGTGGATCGCTTCCTGCTGCGTCGTCCCGCCGAGCGTCATGCGTACGGACTTGTACTGCGGATCCGGCGCGAGTTCATGCAGCGTCGACGGTTCGTAGTTCACCTCGCCCTTGCGGTCGCCGGCGTTCATCTTGCCGTCCTGGTTGTTGTTGACCACCGGCACGACGGGCCGGTTGATCGGCAGGTCCATGTAGTTCGCGCCGAGCCGGTACATCTGCGTGTCGGCGTACGCGAATAGGCGATCCTGCAGCATCCGGTCTTCGGACGGCTCGATGCCCGGCACGAGTCGCGACGGCGCGAACGCCGATTCCTCGGTCGACTGGAAGTAGTTGTCGGGCACGCGGTTCAGCGTCATCGTGCCGATCTTGCGCTCGGGGACGCCGGTCCACACCTTCGTATCGTCCAGCGCATCGAAGTCGAACCGGTTCAGGTCCTGCGGCGTGAGCACCTGCACGTACAGATCCCATTTCGGGAAGTCGCCTTGCTTCAGCGCGCCGTACAGGTCGTTCGTCATCATGTTCCAGTCGCGCCCGATCGACGCGTTGATGTCTTGCGGACGCAGGCCGTGCACGCCTTGCTGGCTTTTCCAGTGGAACTTCACGTAGTGCACGTCGCCGTGCGCATTGACGAACTTGAACGCATGCACCGCGAAGCCGTCCATGTGACGATACGAATCGGGCATGCCCGCATTCGTGTACAGCATCGTCAGCATGTTCGTCGCTTCGGGCGTGTTCGCGAAGAAGTCGAAGGCGAGGTTCGGATCCTGCACGCCGGTCACGGCACTCGGCTTGTTCGCGTGAACGAAGTCGGGGAACTTGATGCCGTCGCGAATGAAGAACACGGGCCAGTTGATGCCGACCATGTCCCAGTTGCCCTGTTGCGTATAGAACTTCACCGCGAAGCCGCGCGGATCGCGCGCCTGTTCGGGCGAGCCGCGATAGCCCATCACGGTTGAGAAGCGCACGAACACCGGCGTGCGGGTGCCCGGCGTGAAGACCTTCGCTTTCGTCAGGTTCGAGATGTCGGCGGTCGGCACGAACTCGCCGAATGCGCCGGTGCCGCGTGCATGCACGACGCGTTCCGGAATGCGCTCGCGATCGAAGCGCTGCAGTTTCTCGATGAGTGCGGAGTCTTGCAGGAGCACGGGGCCGGCAGGGCCGGCCGTCTGCGAATTCTCGTTGTCGCCGACGGGGGCGCCCGTGTCCCGAGTGAGTTCGGCGGCATGGGGGGATGCGGAAAGTGCCACGCAGAGTGCGGCGACTGCGTGTGTCAGCACGCGACGGGAAGATGAGGACATGACGATGGAACTCCTTGAATCCGATCGGTGGTGGGGAAGCCGACTGAATTAGAAGAGATCGTCAGACGATTGGCCAATTGATATTGGATATGTTTCCGATAGGGGCGGCATCGATGCGGTGCGAGCCCGGATGTTGTCGGCACGGGTGGTGAATATTGTTGTGCGCGCAATGAGCTGTTGCGTCACGCATCGAGAGGCGATCCGCGAGCGTCGAACACCGACGTTTGAACGTGCGATGCCTGGCGCGGTTTTGGCCGTCCGCAATTCGCGCACCGGTGCCGCAGCAGCCTCGACGAATCCGGCCGTGCGGCACCGATCGACGCGACGTCAACCCGCACCGGTCTGCCATCCGAGTCCTAGGCTCTTCTGCAGCGACACGTAGTCCTTGATCAGTTCGGCCCGCCCGGCGATCACGTTCTGCTGCGCGGACAGCGCTTCGCGTTGCGTATCGAGCAGGTCGATCATCGATGCGACGCCCGCGCGATAGCGCTCGTCCATCAGCGATCGGGAATGCACGGCCGACGTCTGCACCTTGGTGAGTGCAACGACGTGCTCGCGCTGGTGCCCGTAACGCTGCAAGGCCGTGTTGGCATCCTGCAACGCAGCGAGCACCGCTTTCTGGTAGTTCGCTTCCGCTTCGTCGCGCGATGCTTCGGCAGCACGCACCGCGCCGCGCGTGCGCCCGAAGTCGAGGATGTTCCATTGCAGATACGGCGCGCCGACCCACGTGAAGTTCTGCTTGCGGAGCAGATGGCCGGGATCCGACGCGCTGAAGCCGAGATCGCCGAGCAGCGTCACCTTCGGAAAATAGTCGGCGACATGCTCGCCGATCTGCGCATTGCTCGACGCAAGCCGGCGCTCGGCCGCGCGAATATCGGGGCGCTGCTTCAGCAGCGCGGCCGGATCGCCGACCGCGACGCTGCCGGGCAGCGTCGGCAGCGGCGCGTCCGGTGTCGACAGCGCCGCGTCGAGCGCACCCGGCGGGCGGCCCGTCAGGATCGCGAGCCGGTCGAGCGACTCCGTCACCTGCGCATCGAGCGGGATCAGCGACGCGCGCGTGGTTTCGACCTGCGTGGTCAGGCGTTCGATATCCACGTCGGCCGAGATGCCGCGCGCGCGGCGCTGCTGCGTGAGTTCGAGCATCTGTTGCTGCAGCTCGGCGGTGCGCTGCGACAGCGCAAGCCGTTGCTGCTGGTCGCGCAGGTCGATGTACGCATTCGCGACTTCGGCGGCGATCGACACCTGCGTATCGGCGAGATCGGCGTCGACCGCCTCCGCCTGCGCGGATGCCGCTTCGACCGCGCGGCGCGTGCCGCCGAACAGGTCGATTTCCCAGGTTGCGTCGAAGCCTGCCGAATAGAGCTGCAGCGGCCCCGAGCCGCCCAGCGACGGCGATGCCCCGCCCGACGGGTTCGAGCCGTTCGACGGCAGCAGCGAACCGAGTGCGCTGACGTCCGGCTCGCGCATGCGGATCGCGGCGACGGTGGCCGACGATTTCGGCAACTGGGCCGCGCGCTGCTGCGAGAGCTGCGCGCGCGATGCGCGCAAGCGTGCCTGCGCAGCGTGCAGATCGGGGCTGTACACGAGTGCGGCGGCGATCAGGTCGTCGAGCTGGCGATCGTTGAGCGCGTGCCACCATGCGCTTGGCGCGGGCGCAGCGGTGTCGACGCCGGAGGCCGGCGCGCGCACGAAGGTCGGCGTATCCGGTGCGGCGGGCGCGCCGCGGTAGTCGGGGCCGACCGTGCAGCCGGCGAGCAGGCACGCGGCGGCGCACAGCGTGAGCGCAGGGCGACGGGGCAGGGAGAAGGGTTTCATCGTGTAAGACGGCTCAGTGGCCGGACGACATCGGCTGCGGCCCGCGCGGCGTTCTCAGCAGCAGCGCGAGCGGCACGCAGGCGAGCAGCGCCAGGCCCAGCAGATAGAAGGTTTCGGAATAGGTCATCACGACGGCCTGGATCTGGATCTGCTGCGCCAGCTGTCCGAGCGCACGCATGTTCGAATACGCGAGGTCGCCGGTGTGCGCGAACCAGTTGGCCGCATAGGCCGACAGCCGGTCCTGCCCGATCAGCGAATTCGCCGTCACCGATTCGCGGAGCGCGGCCGTATGGAAGGTCGTACGCCGGTCGATCACGGTGCCGATGATCGCGAGCCCGATCGAGCCGCCGAGATTGCGCGCCATGTTGTAGAGCCCGGCTGCATCGCCCGAGTCTTCGCGTGCGACGGCCGCCATCGATGCCTGGTTGAGCGGCATCATCGCGAGCATCTGCGCGACGCCGCGAATCAGTTGCGACCAGACGAAGTCGTGGCCGACGCTCTGCGCGGTCAGGCTGATGTCGAGCATGCAGCTCAGGCAGAACAACAGCAGCCCCGAGATCACGAGGATGCGGAAATCGACCTTGCCGAGCAGGCGCGGCAGGATCGGCATCACGAGAAAGGCGGGCAGCCCAGACAGCAGCATGATCGCGCCCGCCTGTTCCGCGTTGTAGCCGGCGACGATCGCGAGGAACTGCGGCAACAGGTAGGACACGCCGTACAGCCCGGCGCCGACCGCGGACACGATCACGATCACGCTCGCGTAGCGCGGGTTGCGCATCAGCGACAGCCGCATGATCGGCCGCTTCGCAAAGATCTGCGACAACGCGATCAGGATCATCCCGGCGAGCGACACGACGCTCAGCGTGACGATCATCTGCGACTCGAACCAGCGTTCGCGCTGACCTTCCTCGAGCAAGACGGTGAGCGAGCTCAGCCCGATCGCGAGGCCGAAGATCCCGAGCCAGTCGGCGTTGAGGAACGAACTCCATTGCGGGCGATCCGACGGCAGCCCGAACACCAGCAGCGCCATCAGCAGCAGGCAGACCGGCAGGTTCAGGAAAAAGCACCAGCTCCAGCTTACGTTTTCCGCAAGCCAGCCGCCGAGCACGGGGCCGAACAGCGGCCCGAGCAGCACGATCAGGCCGAACAGCGTCATCCCGACCGGCAACTGCGACAGCGGCAGCCGCGTGCGGATGATGGTCTGCGCGGTCGGGATCAGGGCGCCGCCGGTGAAGCCCTGGCCGATCCGGCCGGCGATCATCATCGGCAGCGAATGCGACCAGCCGCACATCATCGAGAACGCGATGAACAGTGCGGAGTTCGTCAGCAGGAAATTGCGCAGCCCGAACACGCGCGTCAGCCACGCGGCGAGCGGGATCATCACGATCTCCGACATCAGGTAGCCGGTCGAGATCCACGTGCCTTCGGTGCCGGTTGCGCCGATTTCGCCCTGGATCTGCGGCAGCGCGGAGTTCGTGATCGAGATGTCGAGCGTCGCCATCAGCGCGCCGAGCGCGCCGGCCGCGACCGCGATCCAGTCGGTCACGCTCGCGCGGCCTTCGTGCGGCGGCGCGGGCATCGTGGCGGGCGTATCAGCCATGATGCTGCTCGTCGCGGGCCGAACGCGTATCGACGTCGACCGTCACCGAGAGCCCTGGCACCAGCATGCGCTGCGCGCGTGCGTTCGCGGCGAGGCGGATGCGCACCGGCACGCGCTGGACGATCTTCGTGAAGTTGCCGGTCGCATTCTCGGGCGGCAGCAGCGCGAACTGTGCGCCGGTGCCGGGCGCAAAGCTGTCGACGACACCGGACAGCGCGCCGTCCGGCAGCGCGTCGACGTGCAGTTCGACGGGCTGGCCGATGCGCATGTTGGTGATCTGCGTTTCCTTGAAGTTCGCGACGAGGTAGATCGAGTCGACGGGCACGACGGTCAGCAGGCGCGTGCCGGGCTGCACGTATTGACCGACGCGCACGGTGCGATCGCCGACGCGGCCGGCGAGGGTGCTGCGCACGATCGTGTTGTCGAGGTCGAGCTGCGCCTGTGCGGCGCTGGCCTGTGCGGCTTCGAGCTGCGCGCGCGCCTGCTGGAGCTGCGCGGTGAACGATGCGATCTGCGTGCGCGCGGCAGCGATCGACGCAGTGTTCGCGGCGAGCGTCGCGGCTGCCTGATCGCGCGTGCTCTTCAGGTCGGCCACGCGTTCGTGCGTTTCCGCGCCGGTCGCGGCGAGCGGCGCATAGCGCGTGTATTCGTCGCGGGTGTGCTGCGCATTGATCCGCGACACCTTCGCCTGCGCGTCGGCCTGTTCGAGATTCGCATGCTGCTGGCTGATGTCGGCCTCGGCGCGTGCGATATCGGCGCGGCGCGCGTCGACGGTCGCGAGCGACTGCGCGAGCGCGACCTGGTACTGGCGGACGTCGAGCCGCACGAGCGGATCGCCGGCCTTTACGGCCTGGTTGTCGCGCACGTAGACGTCGGTCACGTAGCCGGCGACCTTCGGCGCGGCGGTCATGCTGTCCGCCTGCAGGTATGCGTCGTTGGTGCTTTCGATGAAGCGGCCGATCGTCCACCAGCGGCCGAGCCAGACGGCGCCGCCGATGGCCGCGAGCACGGCGACGACGAGCAGGATGCGTTGCTTCGGTCCGACGCTTCCGTTGCGCGGTGTTGTTGCGGTTTCCTGACGATTTACTTTCTGTGGCGGGTCTTGCAGCGTCGACATGCTGACATCCAATTTATTCCAGGTGGAAGAATTATTCCAGTTGATAAAATTGTGTCAAGTAGAATGTCGATCGATCGAATGACGAGGAAGGCATGAACGAAGCGAAGAAGCTGCGCCGCACGTCGGCGGGCGGCTACGCCCGCGGCGACGAAACGCGCCAGCGGATCATCGAGGCGGCGATCGAACTGTTCGGCGAGCGCGGGTTCGCGGGGGCATCGACGCGCGAGATCGCCGCGATGGCCGGCGTGAACGCACCGGCGCTCCAGTACTACTTCGAGAACAAGGCGGGCGTGTACCGCGCATGCGTGGAGACGATCGCGGAGCACGGCTGGGAGGTATTCGCACCGGCGGTCGGCCATGCGTGGGCGATGCTCGATGCGGACGCGGACGTCGACGTGCTGATCGACGCGTTCGTCGGGCTGCTGCGCGCGCTGTCGGACCGGATGTTCACGGCGCCGAAGACGATGAACCAGCGGATGTTCTTCGCGCGCGAGCAAGGCGGCCAGGAGCCGGCGAGCGCGAGCGAAATCCTGATGAAGCGCATGCGCAAGCCGCTCAACGACGTCAGCGCCGAGCTGATCGGCCGCATCTCGGGGCGGCCGGCCGACGATCCCGTCACGCGATTGCGTGCGCTGAGCCTGTTCGGGCAGGTCACGGTGTTCCACATCGCACAGCGTTCGGCGCTGCAGTTGCTCGAATGGGACGCATTCGAAGGCGAGCGCGCGGCACTGCTGATCGACACGATCGCCGAACAGACGCGCGTGCTGCTCGCGCAGTGGTACGCGCAGCGCGACGAATTGGCTGCCGGTCCGGAAGCCGGCTCGAAGCGGGGGCAGGGGGCGGCGGCGAAGCGCACGGCGAAGGCGCGGGCGTCGACGCCCGCCGCAAAAAGCACTCGACGCGTGAACAAGCCCGCCGCGCGTTGAGCGCGGCGCGCCGTCAGCTCCGGCCGGTCAACCCGGCTTGCGCGCCGGTTCGGCAGGCGACGGCGGCCGGGCCGTCGCTTCGGCGGCATGGCCGTTTGCGCCGTTGTCGCCGTTGCTGCCGTTGCTGCCGTTTTCGCCATTGACGACAGGCTGCGATCCGTCCGCGTACGCGACGACGCTGCGCTGCGGATTGGCGATCCGGATGCCGCGTTCGCGGAACGTCTCCGCGATCCGCCGGTTGAATTCACGCTGCACGTTCCAACGCGTCGAATCCGTGCATTGCATCTGTCCGGCCAGCGCGAGCGTCGCGCCGTCGACCTGATCGATACCCCAGTAGCTGAAGTCCGACAGGATGCCGTCGCGGTACTTCGGATCGTCGCGCAACGCCGCGCCGATCTCCTTCAGCGTCGCGATCGCGCGATCGATATCCTCGCCGTAGGCAATGCCGATCTTGACGGCCGCGTTGCCGAGCCCGCGATTCGTGTTGTTGACGGTCGTCACCGAGCTGAACGGGATCGTGTACAGCGACCCGTCGCCGCCACGCAGCCGCACGGTGCGGATCGACAGGTACTCGACCGTGCCCGACACGCCGGCGAGCGTGACCCAGTCGCCGACCTGCATTGCGTTTTCCATCAGCAGGAAGATCCCGGTGATGAAATCCTGTACGAGCTTCTGCGAGCCGAAGCCGAGCGCGACACCGAAGATGCTGGCGCCGGCAAGCAGCGGGCCGACGTTCACGCCGAGCTGGCTGAGCCCCGTCAGCACGACGACGAGCGCGATCATCACGAACAGCAGCGAGCGCAGCATCGGCAGCAGTGTGCGTAGCCGCGCCGCGCGCACGAGATCGCCTTCACGCGTCCATCGCTGCAGCCGGCGCTCGATCGCGATGTTCGCGGCTTCCCACACGATGAGCGCGACGATGGCAGCGATCGCGATCGTCACCAGCGCCGACGCGAGCCGGTGGCCGATCGTGCCGGTTTCGAACGCGCGGAAAATCGGCACGCCCCAGACCTGCAGCAGCAGCACGGCGGTCACGATGCCGATTGCGCCCGACACGATCTGGCGCAGCAGCGGGTAGTAGCGGTACGCGTGCAGATGGACGAGCGTGCGGTCTTCGTCGCGGCCCTGGAACACCCGCGCGAGCGCGCCGAACACGACGATCGACACGATCCGCATGCCGATCATCACGGCGATCGAGCGGCCGCCGAGCGTGATCAGCACGCGATAGCCGTTGTGGACGTCGAGCGCCCACACGAACCACAGCGCCATCACGATGAATACCGACACGGGCGCCCATGCGTCCGCGAGCGCGTTGGCGATCATCGCGACGGCTGGACGGCCGTCGCCGGCCGCGCGGATCCGTGCGGCGACCGGTTGACGGCACTGCAGGATCAGTGCCGCGACCATCAGGTGCCCGACGAGCGCGACGGCTTTCAGCAGCGCGACGTGACCGGCGTCGCTGAGACCGAAGTTCGCGGCGATCTCGACAGCAGCCGTGCACGCGCCGACCACGATCACGATCCGCGCGATCGAGCGTTGCGCGAAGTCGGCCCACGCGTCGCTGATATGCAGCAACCGCAATTGCCGCGCATCGGGCTGGAAGAGCAGCCGGCTGACGATCGTGACGAGGCGGCAGATCACGTAGGTGTCGATCAGCGCTTCGAGTGCGGATTCGATCGGGGTGCCCGTATCGCCGATCACCGACATCGTCAGGCTCGCGACGCCGACGAACACGAGCAGCGGCACGGCACGCAACGCGAGGCTGACGAGCGCGCGCGGCATCCGGTGCAGCAGCGTGGTGTGGCGGAGCGCGTGGCCGCGGCCTTGCGACGCTGCGGGCGCGGCGTCGGGGGCATCGGAAGCATCGGAAGCATCGGAGGCATCGGAAGCATCGGAAGCATCGGAGGCGCCGTGCGTGGCGGCGGTGTCCGGCGGCACGTTGTCGTCGTCGGGCGTGACGGAGCCGGGCGCGGTGCGGCGCGAGGTGTCGGCGCGCCGTGCGGCCACTGCGGCCAGCGCCCGTCGCAACAGCCGCTTCGCGAACCACTCGACGAGGAGCGCGGGCACGAGCACGGCGATGATGATCCAGAGCGCGTGCGCGAGATCCGCGCGCGCGTCGGCGCGCACCAGCCTGTCATGCCACCAGCTTCCGACCGAGCCGACGTCGAGCAGCGAGTGCAGCGACTCCTTCAGCGCACTGCCGATTTCGGTGGTCCAGCGGGAACCCTGCCGGACGAGCATCGACGCGAGCCCGTTCGACGTGAGCGCGGCCGGGACCGCAGCAGCCGACGCGCCGCCGGCCGCAGCCGCA